>CALZDE010000012.1 GCA_945637225.1 uncultured Selenomonadaceae bacterium | reverse complement strand
GAATAAGGAATGAAACTTAAAAGCAATAGCTTTTTATAAGTTTTCAGTAACGGTGCAAGGCCTTGTTTAGTTTTTGGCAGAAGAGCTTTCTTTTCGGAGGTTTCCTGCTTTTATTTCTAGTATTTTCCGGGGAGGCTTCTGCAGCACCCCTTATTCCTAATGTAAGTATAGATGTAGGTACAGCCAATAAGCCACAGGATGTAGCTTCTACATTGCAGTTGATGGCGGCGTTAACGGTTCTTACCATAGCACCGTCAATTCTCATTATGACTACAGCCTTTGTGCGCATTGTGGTAGTTTTAAGCTTTTTGAGACAGGCTATGTCTACCCAGACTGCACCACCTAATATGGTTATTATTTCTTTAGCTATGTTCCTTACTTTCTATATAATGGCACCTTACTGGAGCCAGGCTAATGAAAATGGTCTTCAGCCATATCTGGCAGGCAAGATTACGCAGGAACAGGCTTTAGAAAATGCAGTGGAGCCTATGAGGGAATTTATGTTCAAGCAGACTAGAGAGGCGGATTTGGCTCTTTTTGTCAACTTGTCAGATGCTCCACGTCCAGAAAGTCAGGATGATGTGTCTACCTTTACATTGATACCAGCATTTGTTATCAGTGAATTGAAGACAGCCTTTCAGATTGGCTTTATGATTTATATTCCGTTTATAGTAATTGACATGATCGTAGCGACTACTCTGATGTCCATGGGTATGATGATGTTGCCGCCGGTCATGATTTCCTTGCCTTTTAAGATACTGCTTTTTGTTATGGTAGATGGCTGGCATCTTTTGATACAGTCGCTTATTACTTCCTTTAAGTAGTCTTAGTAAGGTTTATTCTTGATTTGGTGGTGTGTTTATGTCAGGTGACGTTGTAATACAGATGGCACAGCAGGCAATTATGGTGGTACTGCTCATATCGGCACCTATGCTGGGGCTTGGTTTGGCAGTGGGCCTTCTGGTCAGCGTTTTTCAGGCGACTACCTCAATTCAGGAGCAGACATTGGCTTTTATTCCGAAGATTGTAGCTGTGTTTGTGGCCATTCTTATATTTGGTCCCTGGATGCTGAGACTGATGGTAGATTATGTGACGACTGTGTTTAATAATCTTCCTTACTATATAGGGTGAAGAAAATGGATTTTTATGACCTCCTGCAGAATCATGTGGGTATATTTGTGCTGGTAATGACCAGAATAAGCGGTATATTCCTTCTCTCTCCTTTTTTCGGCAGTCAGAATATTCCTATGATGATCAGAGCTGGACTTTCCTTTGCTTTGGCAATTCTTCTTTTTCCTGTTCTGGATAAAGAGATGATAGATAATGTAGTACTTCCAGCGACAGTGCTGGGGTATGTTATTGTAGCGGCTGAGGAGCTTTTTGTAGGCTGGCTCATAGGAATGGTATCTTACATGATCATGGCGGCTATCAACATGGGCGGTAAGATAATGGATATGCAGATTGGTTTTGCTATGGTAAATGTCATGGACCCTACTACCAATCAGCAGAATGCACTTGTAGGCAGTTTTCTTTATAATTTAGCTATTATTGTCCTTTTGGTGACTAATGGTCATCACATGATATTGTCGGCAGTAGTAGGCAGTTTTGACATGGTGCCTGTTGGAGGCGTTAGTCCTTCTTCTGGACTTCCACAGCTGATTTCTGATTTGACTGGTGGTATTTTTCATACAGGTGTAAAAATTGCTTTGCCAGTTACCTTTGCTATTTTGGTGACAAATGTGGGATTAGGTATCTTAGCGCGTACAATGCCTCAGATGAATATCTTTGTTGTAGGTATTCCCTTACAGCTTACGGTGGGTGCATTTGTACTGATGATGGTAATTCCTTTTTATATAGTATTTTTGGATGTGATATTCAATGCAGTGTACGCTAATATCTCAACGGCGATCAGATTCCTGCGATGAATCTGAAAGGATGCTGTTTTCCTTTGACCTGCAGTTATTTGCTGGTGAAAAAACAGAGGAACCTACTGCTAAGAAGCGTGCCGATGCTAAAAAGAAAGGTCAGGTCGGTAAATCTCAGGAAATAAATGCCGCTTTTGTTATGATGGCTGGCTTTGTTATCCTGTATAATCTTGGAGGTAATGCCCTTCAGGAAATAATGACCTATTCTTCTTCAATATTTGGCCATCTTGTGATGGAAACTGATGAAGAATCTGTAATGCAGCTGTTTATAAGCATTATTATAGTATTGGCTAAAACATCTCTGCCAATGATGGTTTTCATTATGATTATAGGTCTTGCTATTAATTTTTTTCAGGTGGGCCTTAATTTCAATACGGAAGCTATCGGCTTTAAACCAGATAAGCTGAATCCTATTAACGGTTTTGGCAGGATATTCTCTAAGCGTTCCCTTGTGGAGCTGGTGAAGTCCATCATCAAGATTGTGGTAATAGGTTTTTTCATTTATGATTATATGGTAGCAGAAATTCTCCAGATGCCAAAGCTTATTTTTCTTGAGCTGGGAGAGGCTACTGATAAAATATCCAGTGTTATTTTTATGCTGGCATTTAAAATTCTTGGTGTGTTCTTTGTCATGGCGGCTGCCGATCTGTACTATCAGAAATGGCAGACTACTCAGGATCTGAAAATGAGTAAGCAGGATATCAAGGACGAATTCAAGCAGACTGAAGGTGACCCTCAGATTAAGGGTAAAATCAAGAGTAAACAGCGTCAGATGGCTATGGCCCGTATGATGCAGGAAGTGCCTCAGGCTGATGTTATCGTCACCAACCCTACTCATTTTGCGGTAGCTATGTCTTATAAGCCTGGCATGGCAGCACCTATTGTTGTTGCTAAAGGTCAGGACCATGTGGCACAGCGAATTAAGGAAATTGCCAGAGAACATAAAGTACCTATTGTAGAAAATAAACCGCTGGCGCGTGCACTGTTTGCCGCTGTGGAAATAGGCGATTCCATTCCACAGGAGCTTTACAAGGCAGTGGCAGAGGTATTAGCATATGTTTACAAGCTGAAGAATAAGGGGAAACGCCGTAGTGCGTAGCTCTTTGCATAGATTTTGATTGTATTTTTAGGAGGCTGCAATGGCTGCACCAGTTTCAAATTCCGGTGAAGGTGAAAGCTTTATCCAAAAATATAGCGATGTCATCGTAGCTGTTGGCATTGTTACAATAGTTGTCATGATGATTATCCCGCTGCCTACTTTGCTGCTGGATTTATTGTTGTGCATGAATATAACCCTGGCATTGGTCGTAGTAATGGCGGCTATCTACAACGTGGAAGCACTGGATTTGTCAGTGTTCCCTTCACTTTTGCTGATAACCACCCTTTTCCGGCTTGCCCTGAATGTATCTTCTACCCGTCTTATCCTGCTGGAAGGCTATGCCGGTGAGGTCATTACCTCTTTCGGTAACTTCGTAGTAGGCGGTAATGCGGTAGTAGGTTTCATTATATTCATAATTCTGATCATCATTCAGTTTATTGTTATTACCAAGGGTGCCGAGCGTGTAGCTGAGGTATCTGCCCGCTTTACTCTGGATGCTATGCCTGGTAAGCAGATGTCTATTGATGCTGACTTAAATCAGGGTGCAATCACAGATCAGGAAGCTAAGGTACGCCGTGAGAAGATTCAGCGTGAGGCTGATTTCTACGGTGCTATGGATGGTGCCAGTAAGTTCGTAAAAGGTGATGCCATTGCGGCTATCATTATCATAGTAATTAATATCACCGGTGGATTTATCATCGGAATGATGCAGAGGGGAATGACTGTTACCCAGGCACTTTCAAACTATACCCTGTTGACGGTAGGTGAGGGCCTTGTAAATCAGATTCCTGCCCTGCTGATTTCTACTGCCACCGGTATTATTGTAACTAGAGCAGCTTCTGAAGCAAATCTTGGTCATGACCTTATGACTCAGCTGGGAAGACAGCCACGAGTTTTCCAGATTGCCTGTGGTGTGCTTTTGGCATTGGCTATTGTTCCTGGTCTGCCTGGCCTGCCATTTACCTGTCTTGCTGGTGCATGTGCTTTTATTGGCTGGCGTATCAGTCAGGGACAGAAGGTGGATGTTCAGGAAGAGATTGTTCAGAAGAAGGAAAAGACAAAGCAGGAGGCTACCAAGCCAGAGAATATTATCAATCTTTTGCAGGTAGACCCTATGGAACTGGAGATTGGTTACAGTCTGATACCTCTAGTAGATACCGGACAGGGTGGTGACCTTCTTGACCGTATCGTTATGATTCGCCGTCAGTGTGCTTTGGAAATGGGCCTTGTAGTACCTACTATCCGTATCCGTGATAACATTCAGATTAAGCCTAATGCTTACATAATTAAGCTGAAAGGCGTAGAAATAGCCAAGGGTGACCTTTTGGTAGACCATTTCCTGGCTATGAATTCAGGTACGGTTTTTGAGGAAATACAGGGTATTGATACAGTAGAGCCTGCTTTTGGCCTGCCAGCGTTGTGGATTACAGAGGAACAGCGTGAACAGGCAGAGCTTAACGGTTATACCGTAGTTGATGCTGTATCTGTTTTGGCTACTCATCTTACTGAGGTTATCCGTGCTCATGCCGATGAAATTCTCGGCCGTCAGGAGACACAGAACCTCGTGGACAATGCAAAGAAGACCAATTCTTCTCTGGTAGACGAGGTAATTCCAGACCTGATGAGCGTAGGCGAAATTCAGAAGGTATTGGCAAATCTCCTCAGAGAGCGTGTTTCTATCAGAGATATGGCTACTATATTGGAGGTGCTGGCAGATTATGCCCGTGCTACTAAGGATACAGAAATTCTTACTGAGTACGTGCGTCATGCTATGTGCCGTCAGATTACCCAGCAGTATGTTCAGGGCAATCAGCTTACCTGTATTACCCTTGACCCTGCAATAGAAAATAGAATTGCTGGTGCTGTTCAGCGTACAGACAGAGGATCCTACGTAAGCATGGACCCTGATTCTATGCAGAAGATTCTTACCTCATTGGGGGGAGAACTGCAGAAGCTGACAGATATGGGCTATCAGCCAATCGTATTGACAAGCCCTACCGTAAGACTTTATTTCCGCAAGCTGGTAGAACGTTCTGTACCAGGAATTATCATATTATCCCACGCCGAAGTGGAGCAGAGTGTAGAAATTCAGATTATTGGGGTGGTGAAGATCTAAATGCGTATCAAGGTTTTTAAGGCACCTACCATGAAGGATGCTATGGCTAACGTGAAGGCCGAGCTTGGTGATGATGCTGTTATTCTTCACACAAAGAGATATAGAAAAGGCGGGCTGATGGGCTTCCGCAGTAAGGAAATCGTTGAGATTATTGCCGCAGTAGAGGATCAGTCTCCAGAGGAAAGAGTCAATATAGCTATTTCCGGCAGAGGCTCCGAAGGGCGTCTCGATATTTCAAGCCCAGCTGGCGGTATTGAGGATTATCAGCAGGAGGAATTTACTTCTCCTGAGCCTGTGACACAGCCAGAGCAGCCAATGCCAAAGGTTTCTAAGCGATCAGCAGTTAAGGAGCCGGAGAATGTACAGGTGTCAGATTCAATACAGGTACCTGCACCTATTAAACCGCCAAGAGGTATTTTAGCTCAGTATCAGACAGCAGGTACTGCCAAGCAGGTTCAGAAGGCTCAGGCTAAAATAGAAGAGGAAGAAACACAGAAGGCTTCAGCTCAGGTATCTGCTACAATTGCTGACTTGATGGAAGTAATTAAGAGGCAGGGAAATACAGAGAAAACTCAGCAGCCGGCTGAACAGAAGGAAATGGAAACTTCTGTAATAGATAATAGCAGGGATATGTATGATTATCCTTTACCAGAGGAGGAAGATTATCCGCCACCATTAGATGACGATTATTATGGCGGTGAAATGGATATTCCAAGGCCTGTTGAGCAGGTTAAGTCAGAGCCAGTGCATGAAGAAAAAGCGACTGTTTCTGAGGAAATGGTTTTTGAGCCAAAAGCAGTAATGCCAGCAGAAAAGGCAGAGAAGCCACAGGAAGAAATTACCGTAGAAAAAGAGGCTCCTAAGAAGACTGTAGCTAAAAAGAAAAAGAAGAATATTAAGAATACTAAAAATAATGCGGAGATAGAAGATACACCTAAGGAATCAGTTAAGCAGGAAAAGAAGTCTGCTCCTGAAGATGATTCTGAAAATGACAGCCGTGAAAATGAAATTCTTCAGTTACAGGAAGAATTAGCTCAGATGAAGGCCATGCTCAGTCATGCAATGAGCGGTGAGCTTAATGATGAAAAGGTAGTAAATCTTCAGATTGCCCTGAAGCAGAATGAGGTAAATGATAAGGTTATTCAGGATATGATTTCCCGACTTACCGGTGCTGAAATAGTAGCGGATAAGAACTCTGCTAAGGCAAGGGCTGCACTGGAAAAGTATTTGAGAAAGACCATCAGGGTAGCTACGGGTATAACTCTTTTTTCTGGCAGGCCAAAGGTAGTAGCTCTCATTGGTGCTACTGGTGTGGGCAAAACAACTACACTTGCCAAGATTGCGGCTAAATTCGTATTGGAAAAGGGTGTCAGTGCGGCTATGATTACAGCGGATACTTATCGTATCTCTGCCGTAGACCAGCTGAAAACTTATTCTGATATTATCGGTTTGCCACTGGAAATTGTATATTCTCCTGATGCGCTGAAAAAAGCTATTGACAAGCATTCCAACAAACAGCTCATTCTCATAGATACTGCTGGCAGAAGTCAGTACAATGATTATCAGATGAAGGAGCTTTGTGAGTTTTTGGCGGTGGATAAAAATATTGAAAAGCATCTTGTAATGAGTGCCACTACCAAAAATCGTGATGCTGAGGCAATACTGGAGCATTTTTCCGTTTGCAAGCCTGACAGGGTAATTTTTACCAAAACTGATGAAACAAGCAGTATCGGCCTTGTGCCAAATCTTTTACATAAAAAGAAGATTGCGCTTTCCTATTTGACTGATGGGCAGAGCGTTCCAGATGATATACATCCTGCCAGCATAGAAAAATTGGCAGAATTGCTTTTGAGGTAACTATATGGAAGATCAGGCTACACAGCTGAGAAGGCTGATGGAGGGAAAATATAATAATGGTGCTTCGTTGCCAAAGACTATGCCCAATTTGGGTCCGGTGCCTGAAACCAAGACCGTTGCGGTAGAAAAAGAGCCATTACCTGTACCAGAAGTGAAAGAGGAAAAAGAAAAAAAAGAAGAGTTTATTCCTCGTACAGCAGCAGAGGTGCCATCATATAGCCGGGGTACAGCCCGTACTATAGCCATTACAAGTGGCAAGGGCGGTGTTGGCAAAACAAATTTGGCAGTTAATTTAGCTATAGCGTTGGGCCAGCTGGGACAGCGCGTAGTCATTATTGACGGTGACCTGGGCATGGCAAATGTAGATATCCTTCTAAATACTGAATCTAAGCATAGCATGATGGACCTGTTGCGGGAGAATGTGGCTCTGGAGGACGTAATTGTCAGAGGACCTTATGGCGTAAGCTATATTTCTGGCGGTTCTGGCATGGAGCATGCCGCAGATACCTGCACACCACAGCAGAGAAATTATCTTTTTCAGAAGCTGGCTGGCTGTGATGAATGGGCAGATATAATTTTGGTAGATACTAGTGCTGGCATTGGACAGAATGTCAGGGATTTTATTACCGCTGCTGATGAAGTAGTGCTGATAACTACACCGGAACCAACCGCTATTACTGATGCTTATGCCATGATGAAGGCTTACAGTACACTTTCTTCTAAGAATAATCTCAAGCTTGTTGTCAATCGTGTTTTTGATGAAAAGGAAAGCAAAGAAGTAATAGGCAGTCTTTCTCAGACCGCACGTAAATTCCTTAACACAAGGGTGGATTGTGTAGGATATATATTGGAGGATCGCAATATGTTGGGAGCGGTTCGCAAAAGAATGCCGCTTTTGGCAATGCAGCCAGATTCTATGGCAGGAAAATGTATAAAATCTCTAGCACATAACATTCTTGAAGGCCGTCACGACAAGGTCCAGCTTGGCTGGCAGGGATTTTTAAGAAAAATTTTCAGATTTTAGTATTGAATTTTATGATTTTACGTGCAATAATTGTTACTTCATGGTATAATGTAGTGTAGAGACTGAAAAGTTAATTAAAACGTGGACAAAAGAAGAAGCTGGAAAGAGTATTCTTTATTGAATGCGTGATACTAATAAAAAATCAAAGCAGGTCACTGAGATTAGCTAGGGAGGATGGCTAGATGGGTAGAAATAAATTAATGACGAAAGATCTGAAAAAAACAGATTCTGTAGTAAAACCGGGACAGCGCCTGGAATTTTCTGTCATGAACGACGATGTAGAAGAAAGAACCTATAGCAGCCGTGTGGAAGATATTGACGAAAATACCCTTACCGTAGCCATGCCTTATGATGAGCACAGGGTTCCTATTATACCTAGACATGGGGAGCAGGTATTTGGAAAGATTATCGAAAGAAGCTGTGCCTATAGATTTGTAGCAATTTTCAAGGAACCAAAGTCTCAGCCTCTTCCTGTATGGATTCTCCAGAAACCGCCGGTAGTGGAACGCTTTCAGAAAAGAGAGTTTGTCAGAGTAAAGGTAACAAGGCCTATTGTAGTACATCCGCTGGATGAAGAGGGCAGTGTACAGTCTATGCTGACTACCAATACGGTAGACATAAGCGGTGGCGGTGTATGCTTTGTTGTATTTAGTCCATTGACGGTAGGCAACAGAGTTACAATGGATATTGATAATTTGCCTAACATGGAGCTGATGCAGGTCATTGGCGAGGTTGTGAGGTGCCAGCCAGTAGATGTAGCAGGCATAAAGGTATATCATGTAGGTGTTAGATTTTTAGCAATGGATACTGCGGCTCAGGCTAAGCTGGTGCGTTTCGTATTTGAACTTCAGCGTCGTGAGCTGAAAATGGGATTGTGATATGGGGGCGTTAATGTTATGATACGCGTAGTTGTGGCAGATGACTCAGCTTTTATGAGGAAGGTTCTGTCAGACCTGTTTACCCAGCAGCCCGACTTTGAAGTAGTGGCTACAGCCATAAATGGCAAGGATGCTATAAGCAAGGTGGAGAAACTGAAGCCGGACCTGTTGACATTGGACGTTAATATGCCAGTGATGGATGGCCTGCAGGCTTTGGAGGTCATCATGCAGGATTGTCCTTTGCCAGTAGTGATGGTCAGCAGTCTTACAAAGCAGGGTGCTGATGAAACCATAAAGGCACTTTCACTGGGAGCAGTTGATTTTATTTGCAAGCAGGGCGGTTCAATCTCCAAAATTGACGGTATTGCTGATGATATTTTGGAGAAATGCAGAGCGGCGGCTAATGCAAAAATAAAAAAATTTGCAATTAATTCAAATATTATTGAAAAAAAGAAGGAAGCTGGCGATTTAAAGCGAATAAATATATTAGATAGGGTTGAATCTACTTCATCATCTGCCAGGGCGATCAATTTGCTGGCCAAAAGGTCACAAATGATACAGAAGCCACAGAAGCAGACGATAGAAGCAAAGAAGCCTGAGCCAATGACTCGGACCAGCCTTACTGATAAAATAAAGTTAGCGCAAAGGCAAAGTCCTTTCCAGATAAAGCGTGTCCCTAATAACTCCTCAGGTTCATCAGGGAGAAGTCATAAGCTGATTGCTTTGGGAACTTCTACGGGAGGGCCGCGAGCTTTGCAGAATGTTATACCGCTTCTGCCAGCCGATTTACCTTGCGGTATGGTAGTGGTACAGCATATGCCAGCGGGCTTTACAAAATCTCTTGCAGAGAGGCTCAATGGCTTATCCAAGGTTACCGTTAAGGAAGCTGAGGATAATGATATAATTAAACCAGGACATGTCTACATAGCACCGGGAAATTATCATATGACGGTAAAGAGCAATGGTTCAGACAGAGTGATATCACTCAATCAGGATCCGCCGTTGGGAAGTCATAGGCCGGCAGTAGATATCATGTTTGATTCTGTGGTCCAGTTTGGCAGGGATGTAGTATCAGTAATCCTTACTGGCATGGGCTGTGACGGTGCAGCTGGCATGAAGAAGATTAAAAGTGCCGGCGGCTACATAATAGCAGAGTCAAGTGAGTCCTGTGTAGTATATGGAATGCCGAAAGCTGTAGTTGATTCAGGAATTGCTGACGAAATTTTGCCAGTGCAGCAGGTTGCTGGAGCAATAGTGAAAGCTGTGAAAAAATAAGCTAATCAGGGGGAATAGAAATGGAAACAAATCAGTACATGGAAATGTTTTTGGATGAGTCACGGGAACATTTACAGTCGCTGAATGATGGCCTGCTGGGTCTGGAAAACAATCCTGAAGACTTGTCAGTATTGAACGAGATTTTCCGTAACGCTCATACCTTGAAGGGTATGTCCGCTACCATGGGTTACACCAAGACCGCAGAGCTGACTCATGATATGGAAAATCTGCTGGATATGCTCAGAAAAGAGCAGTTGAAGGTTAGCGAGGAAATTATTGATGTAATCTTCAAGTGCGTTGACTCTCTGCAGGAAATGATTGAGAATATCGGTAATGGCGATGGCGAGGATTTAGTTGATGTATCCGATTTGGTTCGTCAGGTAAATGCTATTGCTAAGGGTGAGTCTGCAGCAGCAGCACCAGCAGAGGAAGCACCAGCCGCAGCTGCAACCGCAGAAGCAGCTAACAGTATTCAGCTGAATGACACTGACAAGAAGGTAATAAAAGAAGCACTCGGCGCAGGTATGCTGGCATTCTCAGTGCATGTAGAGCTTTCTGACAGCTGTCTGCTGAAGTCAGCACGTTCTTACATGGTAATGAATGCACTGGATGAATTAGGTGATGTTATTAAGTCTGTTCCTTCCGGTGAAGATCTTGAGCAGGAGAAATTTGAGCACAGCTTTGAGGTTTGTGTAGTGACTGACAAGGATTGCAAGGCTGTCGAAGAGGCAGTAGGTGCTATTTCTGAAATTACTAAGGTAGTTGCTACTGAAATTAAGCTTGATGTACCAGCAGCGGCAGCACCAGTTGCAGCTGCGGCACCAGCGGCTGCTCCTGCACCAGCGGCAGCACCGGCACCAATAGCAAATACACCTGCAAAGGCACCAGCTAAGGCAGCACCACCAAAGAAGGTTGCTGACAAGCCTAAGCATGCAGCAGGTCAGTCTGTTCGTGTAGATATTGAAAAGCTTGATACCCTGATGAATCTGGTAGGAGAGCTTGTTACTAATAAGGTTCGCTTAGAGCAGATCGGCATGACCCATCGTCTCACTGAGCTGACAGAGACATTAGAGCAGATGGACCGTGTTACTACCGATTTGCAGTCCGTAGTTATGAAGGTCCGCATGGTGCCTGTAAGCCAGGTATTCAACCGCTTCCCACGTATGGTACGTGACCTTGCTAAGGAACTCAATAAGGACATTAACCTTACCATCGAGGGTGAGGAGACAGAGCTTGACCGTACCGTTATTGATGAGATCGGCGATCCATTGATGCATCTTCTGCGTAACTCCCTTGACCATGGTGTTGAGCATCCTGATGAGCGTGAAGCTAAGGGCAAGCCTCGTACTGGTGAGGTTGGCCTGATTGCCCGTCATGAAGGTAACAATGTAGTAATCATGGTTACTGACGATGGCAGCGGTATTAATGCTGACAAGATTCGTAATAAGGCTGTTGAGAAGGGCATGGTTACTCGTGATGAGGCTGATGCACTGCCAGATGCAGATGCAGTTCGTCTTATCTTCCTGCCAGGCTTCTCCACTGCAGAGGTTATTACTGACGTATCAGGCCGTGGCGTAGGTATGGACGTAGTACGCAGCAAGATTGAGTCCTTAGGCGGTCATGTAGACGTAACCACTAAGATTGATGAAGGTTCTGTATTCAAGATTAAGCTGCCTCTGACCCTGGCTATTATTCAGGCTATGCTGGTTAAGGTACAGGATGAGATGTATGCTATTCCTCTGGGCTCCATTGACAGCACTATCAATATCACTCCAAACGATATTAAGACTGTACAGAATAAGGAAGTTATTGTTCTTCGTGGCCAGATTATCCCAATTGTCCGTCTGGGTGAGGTTCTCAGCGTTCCAAAGGGACATGAGCAGGAAGAAGAAGATATATTCGTAGTAGTTGTTCATGTAGGTGATCATAAGACAGGTATTGTTGTCGATAACCTTATTGGACAGCAGGAAATTGTTATCAAGACCCTGGGCAAGCTGCTCTCCGGTCTGAAGATGCTGGCAGGCGCTACCGTTCTCGGTGACGGTCATGTAGCAATGATTCTGGATGTCAGCGCACTGATGTGATAAGAGCAAATTAAGGGGGATTGACAAATGGCTAGTACAGATACACAGGCAGCTTCTGCAGAAGAAGTTCAGGTAGTTGCCTTTAAGCTGAGAAGTGAAGAATATGGCTTCAGCATCCTGAACGTTCAGGAAATAAAGGGACTTACTGATATTACCAGAGTTCCCTTTGCTCCAGAATTTGTCAAGGGCGTAATCAATCTGCGTGGCAGCGTACTTCCTGTAATTGACCTGAAGCGCCGTCTGGGGCTGGAGGATACTCCATATACACCTAATACACGTATTGTCATTGTAAAGTTTGATGAAGTTTCTGTAGGTATGCTGGTTGATGCAGTTACCGAAGTTCGCACTATTGATTCTGATGACATTGATGCCAGCCGTGCAGTTACTACTGAGGCTAATGGCAAGTTTGTTTCAGGTATCGGTAAGGTTGATAGCCGACTGATTATCCTGCTGAATATCAGTGAGGTAATTGGCCTGACTGCAGAGGAATGAGATCTTTAAGTGATGGGAGCTTTGTGCTCCCGTCACCTATTTGTAATGTGGGGTGACAACATGTCAGATGATGTTTCAAATCTGTCTGCGGTGCAGATGGATGCGCTTCGTGAAATCGGTAATGTTGGTGCAGGTAATTCAGCTACAGCATTATCACAGATTATCAACAAGCGAATTGATATGAATGTACCACGAGTTTCTATTGTTCCATTGGGTGATGTTCCAGATTTGGTGGGCGGTCCTGACGCTATGGTAGTTGGCGTATTTTTAAGAGTGTATGGTCAGGCTCCAAGTAATATCCTGTTCCTGCTCCCTAAAGATAGCGCATTCTATCTGGTTGACATGCTGATTGGCAAGAAACATGGTGATACACAGAAATTAGATTTTATGGACGAGTCAGCATTGATGGAAATTGGTAATATTCTGTCTGGCGCGTACTTGAATGCATTGTTCAACTTTACTCATATTTCTCTGCTGCCATCCATTCCTGCTCTGGCTATGGATATGGCTGGTGCTATTTTGAGCGTAGTGCTCATTCAGCTGGGACAGATGGGTGATCATGCATTGGTTATTGAAACCGAGTTTAAGACTGAGGATGAGGGCATCAAGGGGCATTTCTTCCTGGTTCCGGATCCAGGCTCTCTTGATACTATACTGACAGCGGTAGGAGTGTAATATTATGGCTGATTTGATTAAGGTGGGCATGGCCGACTTTAAGGTCAGTCGTAGTCCAGCCACAATTATAAGTTATGGCCTTGGCTCTTGCATAGGTGTCTCCTTATATGATCCTCAGACAAAAATTGGAGGACTTCTGCATATTATGCTGCCTGACAGCAAGCAGTCAAGAGCTACTGATAATCCGGCTAAATTTGCGGACACTGGTATTCCACTTATGTTAGATGAGGTTTTGAAGATGGGAGCATCCCGTTCCAGATTAGTAGCTAAAATGGCAGGTGGAGCACAGATGTTTGCATTTGCTAATGCTACCGATGTTATGAGAGTTGGCAGCAGAAATGTGGCAGCCTCTAAGGAGATTCTTCAGAAGCTGGGTATTCGTCTGGTGGGAGAAGATACCGGTGCTAATTATGGCCGTACAGTACAGATTGACCTTACTAATGGTGTGTATACTGTTAAAACAATAGACAAAGGTAATAAGACAATTTAACCATTTGATTAGTGGGTGATTTACGTGAAAATAAAGCTGGGCGCTTCATTGGCCATTGGTTTTGTGGCAGCCATGACGGCACTGATAGCTGGAATGATGACGGATGCCCGCATGGAAACGGCAGCTATGAGAGCAGTAAAATGCTTTTTTCTGTCGGGAATAATGGTATTAGCGGTCAGCTTTCTTCTTGAAAGGTTTGTCCTAAAATTCTTCGCTAAGTCTGCTGAAGATGATGACGAGGAGGAAGCTGAAGAAAGTAACGAGCCTGAAGGTGGCAAGGCTGGAGCAGATGTGCCTAAGTCGGCTGAGCCAAATGAGGGCGGTACTCCTGAAGGATTTATGCCTTTAGGTGCAGATAATCTGCGACGTGTTTCGACACAGTAATGCTTGGGGTTTCTAATGATATGTGAGGTATTATGAGTATGGAAGGAGAACGGAATGTCAGTATTGATGTTCTGTGGCGGCAGTTTCAACAAAATAAGACAAAAGAACTGAGGGATAGAATAATTGAGCATTATCTTCCATTGGTCAATGTTATTGCTGGACGGCTTGCCATTAGCCTTCCATCTCATGTGGATAAGGATGACCTTGTCAGCAGTGGTTTTTTTGGGCTGATGGATGCGGTTTCCCGTTATGATTATGCCAGAGGTAATAAGTTTGAGACCTATGCTGGTGTTCGTATCAGGGGAGCTATGCTGGATTACCTTCGTTCTAAGGACTGGATTTCTGTTTCTCTTAGACAGAAGATCAGGAATTATGAAAGGACAGTGGGTTCACTGGAGGGGCGTTTAGGGCGTTCAGCCACTGATCAGGAAATTGCTGACGAAATGAACATCACTATGGAGCAGCTCTATACGCTGGAGAAACAGCTTAATGTATCTACTGTAATGCCTTTGGAGGAGTATGTAAAGGCTGAGCAGAATGGTTCATCCGGTATAGAGGACCCATCAAGCAGTGTAGAGATAATTGAGTTGAAGGAAACTTTGGCGGCAGCCATTGACCAGCTTCCAGAAAAGGAACGTACAGTGGTGTCTCTCTACTATTATGATGAGCTTACCATGAAAGAAATAAGCCTGATACTTCATCTTTCTGAGGCTAGAATATGTCAGCTGCATACTAAAGCTGTCTTGAGGATGAGAGGCTTTTTGGCTAATGTAAATATAAGTTAAAGGCGTGTATAAAAAATTTCGATAAAAAGGATAGATGAATGGCTTAGAAGTGAAATGATACTACGGTAGATGGAGGCGTTGGCCTGCTTCTGGATACTTGAGGGGGGATTGGCATGGCTGGAGGAAATATAGTTCCTCATGTAGGTGGAGAGCAGGCAGGATATCTGTTTGAATTTAAGCCTGAGGGCGTTTTCTTGACGGTTTATCCTACACTTATGTCTGAGTTTGAATTATCAGATATGAGGCAGATTTTGAAGGAATACAGTGTTGAGGATTATTCAATTGAAACCTTGGCAAAGACGGTGCGAGAGGCATCCGGTAATCCTGTAAAAATAGGCTATAGCTATACCTTACCGCCAGACTGGAAGCCAGATGAGGAAACGAATAATAATGAGGTTGTTTTCAACACCAATCTGAATAAGAATTATGGTTCTGTTACCATAGATGTCAGCCGTGACAGGTTAGAGGTAAAGGTCCGCTTTAATGTTACAGAAGAACAGGCAATTCCTACTGTTGCCATGGTTAATGAGGCTTTACAGTTAAAGAATATACAGTATGGTATTGATTTAGAGGCTATAGAGGAAGGCTGTGATACGGGCCGTCCTTTTGTGGCTGCTAAGGGTGTTGCTCCAGTTAATGGCGAGGATGCCAAATTAATTAAAAAATACGATTTGTCGGCTAAAGGCCGCCCTGTAGCTAATGAATATGATCAGGTAGATTACAAGAATCTAAATCTTTGTATTATTGCACATAAGGGACAGATATTAGCAGAGCGCATTCCACATACAAAGGGTGTTCCGGGCATTAATGTCTATGGCGACAAGGTGCCTGCTAAAAATGGCAAGCCACGTCCTATGCCAAAGGGAAAAAATACTGATGTGCAGGATGAAAATTTCCTGATAGCTGCCATGGATGGTCAGATTGTAGAAAATGGCAATAAAATCAGTATTGACCCTCGTATGGAAATCCGCGGTGATGTGGGTGTTGCTACTGGTAATATAGACTTTATCGGCGGTGTTCTCATCGGCGGTAATGTAAATCAGGGCTTCAAGGTAAAGGCTACTGGTGACGTGGAGATTAAGGGAAGTATTCTTGGCGGTGACGTAACGGCTAGAAATATTTTTGTAAAAGGAAGTATTCAGGGTATGAACCGTGGTCATGTTGTCGCAACTGAGGATGTAAGAGCAAGCTTTGTAGAAAATGCAGATATTGAGTCTGGCGGTAATATATACATTCATGATGTGGCAATGCATTCTACAATAAGAGCTGGCCAGCTGCTCGCAGTAGAAGGTGGCAAGGGACAGATTATCGGTGGTGCATTAGCTGCTGGTGAAGAGATTTCTGCTAATTCTATTGGTAATGCCGCTAATGTTATTACTCGTATTTCGGTTGGTGTAAATCCTTTATTGCAGAAGAAATATAAGGCTGCTCTGAAGGAATACATGGAATCAAAGAAGCGTTTAGATCAGTTGAATAAGACTTTGAATACTTTGGGGAAAATTGATGTGAGTCTTTTGCCAAAGGATAAGGTAGATAAGATCAATGCTTTGGTGCGTTCACAGTTCCCATTGGCAGGAGCGGTAGAGCGTGGTGAAAAACAGCTGAAGGAGCTTGATGCAGAGCTTCAGAAGATGAAGAAGGGTAAGGTAAAGGTAAGAGATACCATGTACCCAGGTACAAAGCTGAGTATAAATTCTATTTTGAAGAATGTACAGGTAGAAGAAAAGCATTGTGTCCAGTATGTAGAGGAAGATTTTGTCCGTACTGGTCCATATTAATATGAAATAAATAATTCCCTCCCCAGAACGTGTGGCGGAGGGATTTGCTTTATCTCTGATTATGAGTTTTGGAAAGGATGATTGTAATGGATTTTGCTCCTATGAATATCCGTATGGCTGTACCACAGTCAAATGAAGTGGCAGAAATGCAGAACAACCTGAACCAGTATGGTAATGTACTGCATAATTACCGTACCAATAAAAATAAAGAGGATCAGAAGCTGAAACAGCAGCAGGTCCGCAAGAAGGAAGAAGCTGAGGGGCAGAAAATTAAGGATGACCCAGACAGGCAGAAGAAACAGGGAAAATATGGACTTTCCAAGAGGGACAGAAAACTGATAGAATCATTGGAGGAAGAAGAAATTCAGGACGATGAGCCAGAGCCAATGGCGTTTGACCAGTACCGCGGACGAAATTTGGATATATCCGGCTAATATTAGGAGATTTTATGATAACAGCAATACTCAGTACTTTTATTGTAATAGGCATGGCATTTGTATTTATTGCTAGAAGAAAATTGAAAAATATTCAGGAGGAGGAAGATATTATCAATACCCCGGAGGCTGTAGATCAGGATGCCTCACGTATTCGTCAGGAGCTGGAGCAGACTGCTGATGAAATAATTCAGCGTATGGCAGTCAGGATAGACCGTTTGGAGCTTCTTATCAGGGAGGCTGACAGGAAGTCTAATATCCTGCAGAGGAAGATTGAAAAGCTGGAGAAGCTTGAAAAGGTAAATGATTTGCCAAAGGTGGATAATACCGGCAGTGAATCAGAATTTGCTAATCTCCTTAATAAATCAATGGCTCAGGAAGAACCGCCAGCTCAGGAGCCGGAGCCAGACCCGGATACATACAGTATAGAGCTGACGCCTGACCAGCTGGAAGCATATTTGCAGTCAAGAAGCGTAGATGCAATTCCTGATGAACCAGTAAAATCCCTGGTAGATGATGAGCCGGAGGAGTACAGGCCAACGGACAGGGCGGTAAGGGATGACCATCCGCAGGAACAGGCTGCAAATCTGATGCGCCACATGATTAGAAGATAAATTTTATCAAAAAACGCTTATTCCTATTGCATTTTAAAACTATAATATGTTATAATAGTTCTCAATAATTATAATAGTTCTCAATAATTCTAATTTTATGTTATGAGTTAAGGAAAGGAGTTGTTTTTTGTTTTGTTTGGCAGCCGTTTTTTCAGAAAAATGCGTGTTTTGACAATATCCGCAGCAACTGCAGCAGTGGTTGGCTGGTCTTCTATAGCATGTGCAGCGGCTTTTCAGGTAGGCGATCAGGGAAAAGAGGTCGCAGAGATTCAGGCTCAGTTAGTAGAAGTGGGTTATGATGTATCTGCTGATGGCGATTTTGGCCCTGCTACCAAGGAAGCTATCAAGGCATTTCAGAAATCTCAGGGATTAGAGGTAGATGGAATTGTCGGTCCTTCTACATATTACGCACTCATGGGGCGCAGTATGCCAGTGGTGAGCCGTGGTAATAACTATGCTTCCCGCCGAATGATTTCTACTGCAATGGGCTTTTTAGGTACGCCTTATGTATGGGGAGGTACATCTCCAAGCGGTTTTGACTGCTCAGGCTTTGTCCAGTATATTTATGCTACTGCGGGTATCAGTGTGCCACGTACTGCTGATGTTCAGTTTAATGTGGGTGAGCCAGTAAGTATTGATTCACTTCGTCCTGGTGATGCAGTGTTTTTCAGTACCTATGAGCCAGGTCCTTCTCATGTAGGCATTTACATTGGCGATGGCAATTTTATTCACGCATCTTCCGTTTGCGGTGTAACCATTACTCCACTTCACAAGGAGTATTATATTAACAGATATTTAGGGGCTCGCAGAATGTCCTAATTGATATATTGTATTATTCAGTGTCTTATGGCACTGTTTTTTTTACTAAAAAAGTCCTACCTCTTTATGAGATAAGACTTTGTTGTATGTTTATAACGCCCTCAATCAAGAAAATGCAACAAGCATTTTCTTCCTATGACAGCG
>CALZDE010000011.1 GCA_945637225.1 uncultured Selenomonadaceae bacterium | reverse complement strand
TCTTTTATTTGTTTCAGCAAAGCTTCCATATAAGCTTCCTTAAAATTTTTCATATCCATTCTCCTAAATAAAAAAGCTAGGTTCATCACCTAGCCAATGATCGCAAATGCTGTGGTTTTATGCTGGCTGTCAGCCGCGATGTCCCACATGAACATCAATGAGCATAAGGTTAACCCACCTTATTTGGAAGCTCCTTTTGCTAGAGCCAAGCCGCAATGTCCCACATGGACACTAATGAGCCTCGGTATTTATACTGCCCAAGTACAGTACAGCTTTTACGTGCCACAACACGAAGAAATCTAATTCTTGCTTGTATAATACCATAATATAGATTATTTGTCAAGATATATTACAAAAAAAGTGCCACACACTCACATTTCTGCAAATGCATGACACATATTTTTTATGATTTAATTGTCGCCCAATTAATTATTCTAAGCCGCTAACGCGATATTAGAAGTGGAAGTCAACCTGAGTACGGAACATGTTGCGGGTAGTGGTGTCAGCACTGTGGATACCGCGCTTACCAAACTCAACGAGAGTGGTCCACTCAATGTTCTTAGCAGGTACATAGCTTGCACCCAGAATCCACATACGGCTGTTTCTATCTAAGGAACCCCACTCATCATCACCGGAGTCCAGCAGACCGCGAACCTCACCAGTCTTCAGATAACGAGCGAACATGCCGAAGGAACCCTTATCCTGCAGGTCGGTACCCTTGTAGTTTACTCTTGCTTCCCAAGAAGCACCGTTCTTGTTAGAATCATTGCCAATACGCTGATACTCAGCGATTAAACGCAGGTTCTTAGCAACATTAGTAGCAAAACCTACATTGTAGCTAGTACCCTCATTGTCCTTATTCTCAGATCTAACACCAGCTACAGCAGCAGTGATGTCGAAGTTATGACCAACAGGACCCTGAATCTGTAAACCATAAGCGGTAGCAGATTTGGTACGAGTAGTATTGGTATTTCTCAGAACGAAAGGACTAGCCTGTAAGCCACCTAAATTAATACCAGCCTGAATACCATCAGTCTGAGTACCGATGAACTGGTTCTGGAAGCCTAAGCCTCTCCAAGCACGACCGATATTTACCCAGTTACCATTGTCAGCAGTACCCTCAACCCACAGACGCTGTACACCATTAGAAGAACCAATAGCATCAGCTGCTGGATCAGCAACTACCTTGCCATTGTCATCCACATAAGCACTTCTGCTATCATCAGTGTAACGAGCGTTGTACTCCTGCTGATAACGAGCAGTCCAGTTATCGTTTACCTTGTAGAAGCCCTGTAACTCCATCAGGAAACGCTTATTGTTGTTAACGCCGCCATTATTATCTACATCATACTGAGCGCGGAAGAAACCATGAACGCCGAACTTCTTAATATCTTCAACGTCCTTCTCTACCTTGTCAACACGGGTATTCAGCTGCTTAATCTCAGCGTCATACTCAGCGCGCAGCTTGTCTAATACTGCACGGCCACCAATGCTGATGTTCTCGTTCTGGCAAGCCTTGTAAACGATAGCAGCCATCTCATAACGGCTCATAGTACGGTTGCCCTCGAAAGTGCCGTCGGTGTAACCATCAACAACGCCTTCCTTAGCTAAATAATCCAGAGCCTCGTATGCCCAATGATCCTTTGGAACATCGCTGAAGCTGTCTGCACCTGCTGCAAAAGCAGAAGGAGCACTGAAGGATGCTGCGGAAGCGATGATAGCTGCAGCAACGATTGCCTTACGATTGAGTTTCATTTTTAAACCCTCTCCTTTAAGTAAAAAATTAATTTATATCTATGTCCATAGATGGAGAGGAAATTCTTCAAAATCATTGTTCCCTAGTTACCAATCATTTCTACTAAATTTCTCAAACATCTACCGACAATGATATTCTACATTATTAGTATACCTGTTGTCAATACCTTTTGTGCAATTTGCATTAATTTTTTTCATTCACGTTACGCTGTTTTACCGAAAACGTTTCCATAGTGTAACATCGTTACATGACGATTTGGCGTTAAACTGCCATATATTTATTTTAACAATAAGCAAAACCTTCTTTCAGGTCAAAGACCCGGCTCCCGTCCCGCCAAGAACGAGAGCCTAAGAGAGAAAGGATTTACTGTTTTTGAAGAAGTCTTCTTTTATGCAAAGTCACCTTGATGACCTACATGCTTATTATGGATTACAGACGGCGGAATGCCCAAGTCATGGTGTAGATTTCCTCTGCCAGTGACTCGCTGATTTCACCCTCAACTGCCCTCCAGCGCCAGTTCTGACCAACGGTGGAAGGAGTATTAATGCGAGCTGTGTTATCCTTGCCCATGTAATCCTGCAAAGGAATGATACAGGTGTTGGAATTAGAACGCATAGCCATAGCTACCATTGGCTTATGGAGCTTCTCTACTGGAGTAGTGCTGTCATAGAGATATGCACGTACCAAAGTCATCTCATCCTCAGTAATACTGCCGAACCAGCCACGGATAGTCTCATTGTCATGAGTACCAGTGTATACTACGCTATTCTCTGGATATACATGAGGCATATAGTCTGCAGAGGAAGAATCTCTTGCATCAAAGCCAAATTCCAGAACCTTCATGCCAGGGAAACCGCTTTCCTTTACCATCTGACGTACAGTGTCAGTCATGAAGCCAAGGTCTTCAGCGATAACCTGACGATGGCCGAGATACTCAAACATGCGATTGAATAACTTCATGCCAGGGCCCTTTTCCCAATGGCCATTAATAGCAGTAGTCTCACCATAAGGAATGGAATAATACTCATCAAAGCCACGGAAATGGTCGATACGTACTACATCATAAAGCTTGAACGCATACCAGAGACGGGTCATCCACCACTGATACTTGGTCTGCTCATGATAATCCCAACGATATAATGGGTTGCCCCAAAGCTGACCAGTAGCGGAGAATCCATCAGGAGGACAGCCGGCAACAGCGATAGGCTGATTATTGGAATCCAGCTGGAATAACTGTGGATTTGCCCAGGTATCTGCACTGTCCATAGCAACATAAATTGGAATGTCGCCCACAATCTGAATACCCTTCTGGTTAGCGTAATTTTTCAAAGCATTCCAATGCTGTACAAACTTGAACTGTATGTACTTATGAAATTCAATATCATAGTAAAGCTCACGGTTGTAATACTCAATAGCATTAGCATGGCGAAGCTTGATATCCTCTGGCCACTCATTCCATGCCTTGCCTTCAAAACGGCCCTTTACAGCCATGAAGAGAGCATAGTCATTGAGCCACCACTCATTTTCCTTGATAAAGGACTGATACTCATTATTGGAAGCAATTTTACTGCGCTCATAAGCCTTGCGAAGTAATGCATAACGGCCATTGTAGAGTTTTGCATAATCTATATCATCTGCATCAGTACCGAAATCTACCGCTTCACATTCCTCTTTAGTCAAAACGCCTTCACCGATGAGTGCTTCCAGATTGATGAAATATGGATTGCCTGCATAAGTAGAGAAAGACTGATATGGGGAATCACCATAGCTGGTAGGTACCAGAGGTAAAATCTGCCAGTAGGTCTGACCTGCTTTTTTCAGCCAGTCAACAAACTTATATGCTTCAGTGTCAAAAGAACCAATACCATACTTGGATGGGAGGCTGAATATTGGCATCAGTATGCCTGCTTTTCTGTCCATTTTAATTTCTCCTTTTAAATAGCAAACTATCTTAAAAATGATAAACTTTTGTGCTAACTAAAATTAATATTCAACCAAAACACCGAAGTGGTCAGAAATTACTTCTTCATTTTCACCATTGAAAATTACAAGTGAGCTCAGCATTTTATCGTCCTTATTGCACCATACATAGTCGATACGCATGCCCTTCAGCTGATCTGGGTTGCCTTCGATAAGACCTCTCCAGCCATCAATGATGCCTGCTACGGTAATGCCGGTATCCTTAATCTTTACATTCTCATAGGTATCATGCCAGCCCTTGCTGCGGATGTAGTCATAACCCTGATTACGTACAACGGATGGACTGTTGAAGTCGCCTAACAGCCATACCTTGGTATCAATCTTGCGGAGATAAAGCTCGGTCTCCAGCTTATCCCACTGAGTCTGGAATGGCTCTTCCTCATCAGTCCACCAGCCCATGTGAACGCTGTAGTACCAATCAGGCAGGCCCTGAACACGTGCACCTAATACGTGGCGGGTCTTCCACTTAGAGAAATCATCTACCTTACTGATAGGGAAATCATGAATTTCCTCGATTGGCTTCAAGGAGAAAATAGCCTGACCTTCATCATACTTATCATAGCCCATCTTTGCAGCAGACCACACCCAGTAATAAGTTACGCCAGCTTCTCTCAGGAGCTTAGCTACCAGAGCTGCGTGGTTATCTGCCTTCAATGGAACAGTTGCATTTGGAATAACATACTGATTTACCTTCAGGGAATCATCAGCTAAAGCTGCGGTATTAGTCTGATTTACTTCCTGCATGCAGATAATATCTGGCTTAATGCGGGCAACAGCTTCAACGAAAATTTTTACCTTCTTCTCGTAATTTTCCTCGATCAGACTATGGGTATTAATGCTTAACAGTTTCATGTGAATCTCCCTCTCCTTTTCTTTCTCTCTCATAATAGATACCTCTTAAATAATACCTGAATTATATATTATATATTTTTTAAAAATGCTCAATCGGATTGGCGTCTGATTAAGCATTAATTAGTTACTTGTTTGTTTTGTCCCCCCAATGGGGGAGTTTATTTTAATTTAGTTACTAGGGGTTATATAGCTATCTGAGTAAGGGTTAGTAGCTATTCACTAACTGCCGATATCGACAGTCACTGGATAGCCACTAGTTGGAGATACTAGCAGCTATCTTGATTACTCGACAGCAGACGGGATGTTCATCTGCTGCCGAATATATCAAGGTGATGGGTTACAGGGTTTAATATTATCTAGAGTAAACACTCTAGCTAATAAACTTAATTGATTTGGTATATTCCACTAATAGAGATATTAGAGAATGTCGTTGATGTCGGACTTCAGAACGTCAGCCTTAGGACCATAGATAGCCTGGACACCCTTATCCTTAACTACCAGACCCATAGCGCCTTCCTTCTTCCAGTCAGCCTGTTCAGCAACCTTGCTTACGTCCTTAACAGTTACACGCAGACGAGTCATGCAAGCGTCAACCATAACGATGTTCTCACGGCCGCCCAGCAGAGCAATGATACGCTCAGGCTGGCTGTTAGCGTCACCCTTCTTTGCAGAACCTGCGGAAGCGGACTCATCAGCATTGTCATCGGTGTAGTTGCCAAGACGACCTGGGGTAGCGTACTTGAAGGTACCAATCATGAAGTAGGAGATTGCTGCACCGATTGCGAAGAATGCTAAGCAGCAGATTACGAAGTTTACGATATCGCCAGTCAGACCAGCCTTGATATCCATTGGCATACGGGTTACGAACTCGATGTTACCGAAGGAGTGGAGACGGAGGTTGATGATACCAGCCATACCGAAAGCACAGCCCTGGAGAATAGCGTATACGAAGTACAGTGGAGCTGCACAGAACATGAACATGAACTCGATAGGCTCGGTTACACCAGTCAGGAATACTGCCAGTGCGGTGGAAACGAACATGGACTTATACTGAGCGCGCTTGTCAGCGTCAACACGGAGGTACATACCATAAGCAACACCTAAGAGCAGACCGGAGGAACCAATCATCTGACCAACCTTGAAACGAGCTGGGGTAACTTCAGTTAAGAGCTTGTTGTATGCATCCATGTTACCAGCCTGGATGTGGTTGATAAGGTCGGATACCCATGCTAACCACAGTGGATCCTGGCCGAAGATTTCGGAACCAGCAGCAGCACCAGTCTGTACAACATAAGTACCACCGAAAGCGGTATAGTTCATTGGGATAGTGATCATGTGATGTAAACCGAATGGGAGTAACAGACGCTCCATAGTACCATAGATGAAAGGAGCTAATACTGGAGAAGTGTCAGCGGAACCAGCAACCCAGATACCGAAGCTGTTGATTGCACTCTGAATTGGAGGCCAGATAGCAGCCATAACGATTGCTACTGCTACGGAATAAGCGATAACTACCATTGGAACCCAACGCTTGCCGTTGAAGAATGCCAGTACATCAGGCAGACCGCGATAGTTGTAATATTTATTGAATGCGATAGCACCTACGAAACCGGAAATAATACCTACGAATACACCCATGTTCAGAGAAGGTGCACCCAGAACGCTAGTGAAGTAATCCTTTACTAACATATCCTGACCAAACCAGGTAGTTGCATGAGCCTCAGCATTACCAAGGTCAATGTTACCAAAGAAAGAACCAGTTAAGCGAGTAATCAGCATGAATGCGATAACTGCTGCGAAAGCACCGCCGGCACGCTCCTTAGCCCAGGAACCACCGATTGCTGCTGCGAACAGGAGGTTCAGGTTACAAATGATTGCCCAACCAATCTGCTCTACGGAACCGCCGATAACGGTCAGATCCAACATACCTAAAAGTTTACCGATAGAAATTGCAAGACCGGCTGCAGGCATAACTGCTACTACTGTGAGCAGAACCTTGCCGAGCTGCTGAAGTAAGTCAAAATTAACCAAGCTACTCTTCTCCTCTGCTGGTGCTGCTGGTGCTGGAGCAGAAGCTGCTGGAGCACTAGCTGTCACCTCTTCATTTATTAACATTACCTGATCTTTCTTAGCCTGAACCTTGCCAAGCTTTGGAAGAATCTTTTTGCCATCCATACCGCCACACATTACGATAGGGGTAACGGTCTGAATTTCCTTCTTCTTTAACAGTTCCAGGTCAACTTCAGCGATTAAATCGCCAACTTTTACTCTTGCGCCCTGCTCAACATGAACAGTGAATGGCTCGCCCTCAAGGCTTACAGTTTCAAGTCCACAGTGTACCAGAACGTCAACACCGTCATCAGACTTAAAACCGAATGCGTGCTTTGTTGGTGCAATTGTTTCTACAACACCATCAACTGGAGCGTAGATTTTACCTTCTGTAGGCTCAATTGCCACGCCATCGCCCAAGACCTTACCGGAGAACACTGGATCTGGAACTTTATCCAGGCTTACCACAGTACCAGTCATTGGCGCAAACACGGTAATACTGTTGTTCTTACCCATTTCCTAATCTTCCTCTCTCTTAAAAAGACGATTATTATAATGCCTTTCCGCAACTCCCTAGGTTGCAGTTAGTGTTGCTTTTGAAGTTCCTCCGCAACACCTTGCACTATTATTATTGCATATACAAAACAATTTGTCAAGTACTTTTTTGAATTTTTTCTGAAATTTTTTAAAAATAATAACACTTGTTTCTTGCAACTTTCATGAGATTATTTGCACTATTTCACGTTTTCACCTTTTTAAAGGTACTAAAAAACAGGCTCAACCCCTGCAATAACTGGATTTTGCCTGTTTCGTATACAATACCTATTCAATTACTTCAGCAAGAAGAATGCCGCACCGCCTACAACTGCTAAAACAGCAACCGCCGCTATAATCTTGCCCATATTGCTGCCTTGCTTCTCCTCGGATGATGCATGCGCTCCCCTATTAGCAGCCGGCTTCGGCATATCAGACTTTCCGCTGTTATTTTCCCTGCCTGCTGATGTCTCATCATCAACATTCATTATAAAGCTGTTCGGCGCCTTAGTCATGCCATACTTAGGTGTCACAGTCTTATTTTCTGCACCACCGCACAATACTACAGGAGTTATCGGATTTACGTCCTGACTCTTGATGAAATCCAAATCAACCTCTGCGATAAGGTCGCCAGCTTTTACCCTTGCACCTTCAACAACATGAACCTTGAACGCTTCTCCCTCCAGGCTGATGGTTTCCAGTCCACAGTGAATCAGTATATCAATACCATCATCAGTCTTTATGCCGTAAGCATGGTTTGCCTTTGCAATAGTCTCAACTACACCATTTACAGGACTGTAAATCTTGCCATCAGCAGGTATAATAGCTACACCATCGCCCAGCACTCTGCCAGAGAAGACTGGATCCGGTACTTCGTCCAAAGAAACTACATCGCCGGACATAGGTGCATATATTACGGTAGTATTATCCTTTCCCATCTTTTTATCTTCCTCTCCAAATTTTAACTTCTTACAATAGAGTAATCCATTGTACCCTGTATTACTATTATCACATATACACAATTATTTGTCAAATATTTTTTGGACACTTTCAATATATTTATCTCAATATGTACTTTTTTGCGAAACATTTTTGTTTCATAAAGCAACTTTATGAAATTTTTTCATATTTTAATGAAAATGCTCCTTTAAAGCATTGACATACAATCGTTTGTAGTGTATCATAAATATAATAAGCAACTCGGTAGCATAGTATCGTTTTTGTTGCACTGGTAATGATGACATAACGTAAATTAGTACCTCTTACATAATATCAATAACCGCCAGTCTATGATGCTACACTAAACATTAAAGGAGCAGGTTAAAATGTCTGTAACAATCAGAGACGTAGCTAAATTAGCAGGAGTATCACCTTCTACTGTATCACGCACCTGTAATGACCACCCTTCCATTAGCGAGGAAACTAAAGCTAAGGTTCGTGAGGCCATTGCCAAAACAGGTTATATAGTTCCAGCTACTTCCGGTAAATCCCGTGCTAATAACCACCGTAACAACAAAATGCGCCACATGGGAATCATTCTTCCACCAACTAATACTGTAAACTATGAGAACACCTTCCATCTGCGTGCAATCCGCGGTATCAGCCGTTACTGCACTGCTCATGATTATTCCAGCACCGTTATCGCTGGTGACAGCCGTCATGAAATTCTCAGTATAGTACAGCGCATGGTGGAACAGAAGGATGTTGAAGGCTTTATCTTCCTCTATTCCTCCACCAATGATCCAGTAATCAGGTATCTTCACGATATCGGTATTACCTATGTACTAATCGGCAAGGCTTCTGATTATGCCAACAACACTGTTTATGTAGATAATGACAATTTAATGGCTGGTCAGGACGCTACTGATTATCTTTTAGCACTCAATCATGTAAATATCGGCTACATCGGCTATGGTTCTGATTTCCTCTTTTCCTACGAGCGTCAGTCCGGCTATCAGCTCGCTATCATGCGCCGAAACATTCCTTTCCGCCCCGACTACATTGTCAATAATGATTCCTTCCCTCTTACGGAAGAAGGGGCAGTAGCACGTCTTTTAAATAGCCCGGACCGTCCAACCGGCCTCGTAATAGCTGATGACAGTCTTGCCGTAGCGGTAATGCAGCTCTGCTTCAAGCTCGGACTCAACATTCCAAATGATATTTCCATTATTTCCTTTAACAATTCACTTATGTCCCTGCTTTCCTCACCTCAGCTGACTTCCATTGACGTTAATTCCATTCAGTTGGGTGAAACAGCTGCCGCATTGCTTGTAGACCATATTGAAAGCAATACCACTCTGGCTACCAAAACCATAGTTCCTCACAAACTAGTAGAAAGGTTAAGTGCTACATGGTGCGACCGTTGATAATGAATATGTATCGAAAGGCATTCCTAGAAATGGAATGTCTTTTTTTGTAAAAAAACTGCCTGACATACATCAGACAGCCTATATTTTTACAATGCTAATATTGCGAAGGTCTCATTATGAGTCTCGTTGTGCATCCTTCCATAAACCTTACCCTCGGCAGGACACATCTCGCCATATGAGTAGTAACCGAACAGATTTATATGTGATGGGAGTTTCTCTTGATAGGCACGAGCCTCCACCTGCTTGTCCGCTACAATAAGGTTGTACCTTGCGGCACAAGATGTACAGATAATCGTACTGTATCTGTAATCACTTTTGGACTCTACCTCCCATATTTCATCCAATACACCATCAATAGCTATACCTACAGATTCCTCTACTTCATTACGGCTCATCAATCCCATACAAAGCTGAGTGCCTGCCTGCACATTACCGAGAAAAACTCCTGTATGTTCAGCATGATTCAGCTTATAGATTGTTTTCAGTATATCTACTTCATCGCCATCATCTGTGGTACGGGTGCAGAGAAACGGAGTTCCCAAAAAGTCTGTCGCTACTACGTCCTTATCCGAATAAAGGCCTGCTGAAGCCAATACCTCAATAATATCATTGTTATTGAGACTGATTACCTTGTTTCCCTCTGAGGCAGTCACCGTAAAATTAAAGTCTGTCAAGGACTCTAAGGAATGCTCCACCCTTGTAATAGGATGTATATTACCGCTTACGAGCAGCATTACCATACCACATTTAGAAGCCTTGCCATCAAAAAATACCTGATAATTGCGGAAGTCCCATCCATCACTGGATATACCGCCATAGATAGGCACCTGCTTCCCTGATATCTCACTGATACAATATGTAACATCATCCGGAATAATATTTTCCCAAAATGGTGTATACACAAAAATCAGCTTCTCTTTTTCCGGCAATGATGAATGAAGCTCCGTATAACACTCCTCGACATATCTTAAATCCTGTTCCTCCCAAAGCTCTTTTGTTATACCGCCTTGGAACACGCAGTCATCCGCAGTAAGTACCATCATGGAAATACAGAGGTCAGTATGCCCCTGCTTGACATTAAGAACGCTGATCGCCGTACATCCCATCACAGGAAAATCAAATTCAGCCTTTAAAAGCTCTGCTAACCTTGCAGTATCTACCTCATAATCGCAATTCACAATACCGTAGCTGTGCATAAGCAGTGGGCCTTCTTTTTCTACCTGTGCCTTTAACTCCGCTACCGCCTTTTCCAAATCGTCAATTTCTTCGGTATAAGCATATATGGACCTCACGACTGCACCTCCCACAGCTTATCAGCTAACTCTCCTACTAAATCATACTCAAAGGAATCTATCGCTCTCTCCAATTCATCCATAACCGTTCCAGAATAACGGCGTTTTGAGTGCTTTACTTTTTTGATGATCTCTCTTGCATTATCTAAATCAAAATTATCAACAGACTCGTGAAGCTGTGCAACAAAACGTCTCTCCAAACGCTTTCCTGCCTGTTCTATTGCAGATATTCCCTGATCCTTTCCTACATGTGAAACAACCATATTATGAAGTGCATCCGCTTCAGAACTTCGTGGGTTATTAACATTACCAAGCGTATCATCAAAGATATTCATCTGTTCCATTTCCACGCTGTCAAGCCATTTACCAAGCTCAGGCTCAGCATTATCATGGTCTACTGGGCGCATAAGCTTTTCAGGCAGGAAACGCTTCAAAGTATCCTCCAGCAGTTCCACCTCAATAGGCTTTGCCAAAAAGTCATTGAAGCCAAGCTCCATGTACATCTCTCTGGCACCCACTACAGCATTAGCCGTCAGGACAATAACGATTGCATCCTTTGTTTTTGGATTTGCACGTATCTGTCTTGTAACCTCGGCACCATCCATATTTGGCATCATATAATCAATAAACACAATGTCAAAATGCTCCCTGTCCATGAGGGAAAGTGCCTCTGCACCAGTGCATACCGTCATAATATCCATTCCATAACAGCTCATAAGGCCCGACGCAACCTTGAGGTTGACTGGATTATCATCGACTACAAGTATTTTAGCATTCGGTGCAACAAATGAATGATGGAAAATTCTATCCCTGTCAATCGCCCTGCTAAGCTGGAACTCACCAATCGGCTCAGGGTCAACTACCTTGTTGCATACACAGGCATGAACTGCAGTACCCTCGCCATAGATACTTTCTACCTTTATATCACCCTGCATAAGCTCTACCAGACACTTGCAGATAGCAAGGCCAAGGCCTGTTCCCTCAAGATGATGGTTCTTCTTCACGTCTGTCTGACTATAGCTTATAAAAAGCTTATCCATTTCTTCCTTATGAATGCCGATACCAGTATCCTGTACCACGATATGCAGCATTATATCGTCAGGAGACTCTAAAGTTTCATGCCATATCTGAAGACGGATTTCACCTGTTTCAGTGAATTTTACAGCATTATTCAGTATGTTTATCATTATCTGCTTAATACGTATAGAATCGCCCGACAGGACACTAGGCATATCATCGCTGATATCGAGATGGAACTCTACCATCTTGCCCTGAATACGGTAACTGATAAGAGCCACTACATCATTTATTATAGAAGCCAGCTGATAATCAGCATTTACAATTTCCATCTTGCCAGCTTCCATTTTAGAAAAGTCAAGAATATCATTAATAATAGTCAAAAGTGACGTAGCCGCCGTCTTAATCTGCTGGGCATATTCCTTGGAGCCTTCATCCTGAGATTCACGCAGTATAAATTCACTCATACCAAGAATAGCATTCATCGGAGTACGTATCTCATGAGACATATTAGACAAAAATACACTCTTAGCACGATTTGCCTTCTCCGCCTTTTCCGTTCTCTCCTTGGCAATCAGCATGTACATTTCCTGACGATGCTTTTCTCTTTCATTGTAAGCACGCAAACGTGACGCATGGTCATTGAGGTTAGAAACAGAATGAAGATCCCTTTCCAATCTCTGATACTTGCGCTTCCAGTGCAAATTTTCTTTTTTTAGCCGCTGTAATTCTTCCGCTAAATCCGACATAACCAACCCATTCCCTACATTACACATCAATTAATCTTCTTTACTAATTCCCTTAATTCTTCTTCGTTCCCCACGAACAAATCAAGCAATTCCGGCTCAAAGCTCTTGCCACGTTCCTCAACCATGATAGCTACTGCCTTCTCAAATGGGAAACCGTCTTTATATGGCCTTTTAGCAATAAGCGCATCAAATACATCCGCAATAGCCAGTATACGGGCAGACAAAGGAATCTGATCCTCCATCAGCCTGTCAGGATAGCCCTTGCCATTCCACTTCTCATGATGATAGCGGGCAACATCGGCTGCCATCTGTACAAATCGGCGGTCTGTTACATTGAGCATATTACGGCGAATAATTCTGTCACCCTCTACGGTATGAAGCTTCATGCGTGAATATTCGTTATTATCCAGCTTGCCCGGCTTCTGCAAAATAAGGTCAGATACGGAAATCTTACCTATATCATGCAGTGGTGCCGCCTTGCAGAGATAATTTATAAATTCATCATTCAGCACATCTGAATAAAGCCCTGATTTCTGAGCCTTCTTTGACAAATATTCAGTATAAATAGCAGTACGCTTGATATGCTCGCCAGTAGTACCGTCACGGCTCTCAACCAAATTACCCATGCTGATGATAATATCCGTCTGAAGCTGAGTTATCTTCTGAAGCTGTTCTGCTACCATCTTCTCAAGATTGTGCTTGTAGGACTCAAGCTCAAGTATACGGCGGACACGCTGGTGCATAACCGCTGGTACAAAAGGCTTGCCGATATAGTCCATAGCACCTGCCAAAAAGCATTTTTCTTCTGTCTCAGCACTGCGGTCTGCTGTAAGGAATATAACTGGAATAGCTTCAAGCCTGTAATCCTCTTTCAGCTTTTCCATCACCTGAAAACCATCCATTTCAGGCATCATTAAATCAAGCAAAATCAAGTCAGGAGTATTTTTCTGCAAATAGCGCAGTGCTACCTTGCCCGACTTAACGCCTATTATCTTAAATTCCTGTGATAAGAATGAATGTGCCAGAGTAAGGTTTGTACTATCATCATCTACCACTAAGATAGTACCATTAGTATCATGAACCTTCTTGACAATCTTCTTTGTCTCGCGAACAACAGACTCCTTTAATTCGGCTTCCTTATTGAGTGTTTCCAGTGCGTTTTCCGCTTCGTGAATAGACACCAGCAATTCTTCCATAAATAACTGATGTCCCGCTCTTAAATGAGCCCCATCTTCTGTTTTGCCGGCCATCTCCATATCCAGGGCAATATCCGACAGCTTCAGCGCACCAATAGTCTTGGAAGCGTTTTTCAGTGCATGCGCTACTATAGCATAACGATTCCAGTTGTTCATCTCAATATAATCAGCAAGTTCATCTAAGTATTTATATCCCTGCTCTGTATAGGATTTAAGCACATCTTCATAAATTTTCTCTGAATTGCCACAATATTTCATGGCAATTTTTTTATTTAAATACCCACTCATCTTCCAATCCTTCTATCTATTTGATACCAAATATCCCTATTGTTATTATTGTACTATATTTTAAGTTTTTTTGCAAGTTTTTCCGTTTAAATAAAGACAAAAAAATAAAAATAAATTTTCATAAAACATAAAAAAGGCCCGCCAATAAAGACGAACCTCGAAATTTATCCTACATAAAATTACTTGTTTTCTACAGCGTTCATAGCCTTCAGAACCTTAGCAGCCATACCATACATCTTGTTCATAGGTACGGAGCAAACTGCAATACGAACACCCTTCTTCAGAGGTACAGCGAAAATCAGATCATCATGCAGTTTATCGCATACAGCAGCAGGGTCATCAGCAGGAACAGAAATGAAGAAACCAGCCTTGTATGGCAGTGCATTCAAACCGCACTCCTCAGCTTCCTTCATGAAGATAGCCGCACGGTCACGGATTACACCATAGAGATCATCACGCTCTGCCTCGAACTGAGCCAGCATAGCCTCATCCTGCTGAATGCTGGTCAGGAGATACTGCGCACTGCGGTTGATGTTAGACCATGTAGCACGACCGGTGTACTTGGTAACATTCTTAAATTCTTCAATGATTTCTTCGCTGGAGGAAAGACCGATGATAGCACCAGTACGCTGACCATACATGGTGTAGCCCTTGGACATGGAGAAAGCGAACATAACGAATACGTTCTCTGGCAGGTTGCCAAACTTCTTCATGAAACGGCGAGTCTCATTCTTCTCACCTGCATAGTCGATATAAGCGATATCTACCATGAGATTTACCTTCTTGCCCTTAGCTGCCCAATCCTTGCACATGTCAAGAACTGCATCCCACTCAGCATCAGTCAGGCTGTAACCGGTTGGATTGTGTGCAGGGCTGTTGATAATCAGAAGAAGCATATCCTGCTTAGCAAATAACTCAGCTGCCTTAGCAGAAAGAGCTGCCTGATTGAAATTCTGATTTTCGTCAAAGAGCTGGAAGGTCTCTAAAGTACGGCCCTCTTCCTGACAAAGAATGTTGTAAGTACCCCAGAACCAGTCAGAAGTCAGAACAGCGTCACCAGCCTCAGAGTAGTTCATAATAGCAGTATGAAGTGCACCAGTACCGCCAGCAGTAGCATTAGCAGCTAAGAAACCTTCTGGCTTGTTATCAGCGAAGGTCAGGTCAATAACAGCCTCTAAATATGCAGGCAGGCCAGCAGGTGGAGCATAAGCAGCTACCTCGTTGATAGGAAGCTGACGGAAAGCCTTCTCCATGGTAGGCAGGCAGGACAGCTTGCCATCCTCACCAATGATAGAACCAACAGTAGCATTGGTAACCTTCTCTGCACCATGAGCCTTAATAGCCTTATTGCAGGCGTCACTAGCACCAAAAATAACATCGACAAGCTTTTTACCAACACGATGGGAAGCAACCATAGAACTCATTTTATATAATCTCCTTTATTTACAGTAAAGTTTATTACTAAACAACTAATCACTAAATATTAATCACTAAACGCCAATCGCTGAATTAATTCTCTGGGAAAAATTCCTTATGAATTGCATTAGCGGCAACCTTCAGCTGATCGCCCTTGATAAGGCAGGAAATACTGATTTCAGAGGTGCTGATAGCATCCATATTTACATTAGCCTTAGCCAGTGCACCAAACATACGGGCAGCAATACCTGGATTACCCAGCATACCTGCGCCAACGATGGAAACCTTTGCTACATCCTCCTCGATGAGAACAGCAATAGCATTCAGCTTGTCAGCAACTTCATCAATAATTGGCTTAGCCTGAGATAAATCATCAGAAGCAATGGTAAATACCATATCGGTAACATTCTTCTCGATGTTACGGATGGACTGAACAATCATATCTACGCCGATAGCCTTATCTGCCAGTGCAGAGAAAATATTATGTGCAATACCTGGGTTATTTGGAACGCCCAGAATAGCAATCTTAGCAACATTATCATCATGGGCAACGCCACGAATCAGGAAATCCTTTTCTTCCATTGTATATGCCTCCCTAATCATTGTACCAGGTTTGTTTGTAAAGGTAGAGCGAACGTGGATTGGAATATTGAAATACTTACCCATCTCTACAGAACGTGGCTGCATTACACCAGCACCCAGACGAGCCATTTCCAGCATTTCATCATAGGTGATTTCCTTCATCTTACGTGCATCAGGAATCAGGCGTGGGTCAGCAGAGTAAATACCATCTACGTCAGTATAAATCTCACAGGCATCAGCTTTCAGCGCACCTGCCAGAGCAACTGCAGAGGTATCAGAACCACCGCGGCCCAAAGTAACAGGATCACCCTTGGAGTCCGCACCCTGGAAGCCGGCAACAACAACGATCTTGCCCTTTTCCAGCTCCTCCTTTACGCGGGAAGGCTTAATATCAAGGATTTTACCCTTAGTGTGAACGGAGTCAGTCTTCATGCCCACCATAGAACCAGTCAGGGAAATTGCCTTCTGTCCTAATGTCTTAAATGCCATAGTCAGCAGGGAAATAGACACCTGCTCACCGGTAGTCAAAAGCATATCCATCTCACGAGTATACTGATAAGGGTTTTTATTAATGCCCTTGGCCAGCTCTATAAGCTTATCGGTAGTATCACCCATAGCAGATACAACCATTACAATCTGGTCACCAGGCTTTTTTTCTTCAATAATTCTTTTGGCAACGTTTATAATCTTCTCAGTAGAGCCTACGGAAGTGCCGCCAAACTTCTTTACGATTAAAGCCATTACGCCTTTCCTCCTAAATAAATTATGACAATGCTTCTAATCAAAGCGCAACATTATTATATTACAATTTTATACACTTGTCTAGTAGGTTTTGAAAAAAATGTACACGGAAAATGGATTTTTGTACTGTAAAAATAGCATAAGTATAGTAGATATATCATTATTTATATAGTTTTTTCTGTTATCTTGTATACAAAATACATATTTTTATCCAGATCCATGACCTTATTTAGCGATACATCCTTCCTTAATGGCTTTATCATGGCACAAATCCGCAAGGCTTATGGAATTTAAAACGTCATTCAGCTTATCGCCAATCTTCGCCCATATGTCACGAGTAGCACAGTCACAGCTATTAATACATGGCGGAGTTGCACCCGGGCTGAGCATACACTCAACTAAAGTAATAGGTCCTTCGGTAGCAACAATTATTTCACCGATGGTAATTTCCTCTGGCGGTCTGGTAAGAACGTAGCCCCCCTGCGCACCACGCACACTTTTTACAAAGCCTGCCTTCTTCAAAGTAATAAAAAGCTGTTCTAAGTAGCTGTCAGATACTCCCTGTCTTTCAGAAATAGACTTCAGAGAAACTGGCCCCTTGCCGTAATCCAAAGCAATATGGTAAAGAGCTGTTACGCTGTATCTTCCTTTAGTAGATAATTTCATGTAATCACCTGTTTCTAAATTGCTTAATCATTTCTATTAATATGGCGGCAGTCCTGTCCACACCATAACGGCTGGACTTCATGGTAATATCGTAGCTGAGGCTGTTGCCCCACTCTAATTCCGAAAAGTCATGGCAGTGATTTTTTCTTTCCTCAGCAAAAGCTAAAATTTTTGTAGCCGCTTCCTGCTCAGATAAATTTTCCTTCCGCATAACACGATTAACACGCTCAATATCGTCCGCGGTAATGAAAATATGGAGTGAATTGCCATGGTCACGCAAAACATAATTTGCCAGCCGCCCCACAATAACACAGGAATCCTTTGCCGCAATATCCTGAATAACCTGTGATTCCACGCGGAAAAGCTGTTTCTGAGTACTTTCCTCCTGCTGATACTTGCTGTATGAATCACCATACCAGTCTACCAGCTTATCAAGGGCAGTACGGTCAATACGCTCCTCATTTTCCTGCACAAAATGCTCAGAATAACCGCCCTTCTTAGCCGCCAATTCAATAATTTCCGAATCGTAATACGCCATACCAAGTTCATGGGCAATACGGCGGGCAATAGTCCTGCCACCGCTTCCGTACTCATGAGAAAGAGTAATTATAAAATGCTCCTCCTCCTGCTCCCTGACAGGCATTACAACAGTATTCTTATCGGATAAAACTTCCTCTGGCAGTATAAAATAAGTAAATGGCTTAAACTTGTCCAGCATAAAGCGAATCATATTGCCGATAGTAAGCGCCGCCAGCAGAGTACCCTCACGCACACCTATCAGCTCACCCAAAAATACCATACAGAGAACAGCTGAAATAGTGGTGAAGCTCAAATCGCCAATAACCCTGAGAGTAGCATATGATTTGCCCGTAACATCAGCAACCACCTGCCACAAGGCATCCATAGGAAGCATTGTCACTCTGGCAATAACACCAAAATAAGCACCGACAGCCATTGCCACACAGCCCACCAGCAGATAAGCTACCCTGACAGGATATGTATCTGGATTAAAATCCACCAAAAGCTCCATAAACAAGTCTATAAAATACCCAAAAAAGCAGGTCATGATACACTGAATAAAAATTTCACGCCAGTGTATATCCCGTGGACGTATTAATGGCTGTAAAGCTATCTGCAAAAAATTCCAAAGTGCATTCCATGTACCTAGAGAAATAGCCGGTATTATCAAAGCTAAACTGTATGGCACAGAAGAAATTGGCGAAACACCCAATGCACCCTTGATACTCAGTCCGATACCCAAAGCACTGAGTATGATACTCATACTGAACAGGAAATACCGGCGTGTCAGTTCCCAAGCCGATTTCTCACGTTCCATTTGACATCTCTCCTAATTAAGTGAAAAAGCCTGCCAAAAGTACAGCAGGCTTTCTAAATTTTAT
>CALZDE010000010.1 GCA_945637225.1 uncultured Selenomonadaceae bacterium | reverse complement strand
AGCATTATGGCAGACAGCTTAGATATCTGTCAGAGATGATTTTGAAAAACTGGCGTGAAGCTGTCAAGAATCATTTAGATGAAAATCCTTTTACAGAAGAAGAATTCTTAAATATTTCTGAAAAGGCGAAAAAGCGTTATACCATGCTGGAGCAGGAAAGGTTTTACAGTGCCTATGGTACGACCATGATTGCTGTTGGATATACAGAGGATTATGCCTTTGCACTGCATTTGGGTGATGGCAAGTGTATTTCTGTAGATAAGGAAGGCAATTTTGAGCAATTAGTGCCTTGGGATGAAAACTGCTTTTTAAATGCTACGACTTCTATGTGTGACAGCGATGCTATAAATGAATTTCGTTGTCATTACTTCAAAGAACCGCCAGCAGTAATTTTTATTGCTTCTGATGGCGTAGATGACTGTTTTGCCAATAATGAAAAGATGTATCATTTTTATAAGACACTTCTTTTCTCTATCAGCAAGGAGGGCTTTGATGACAGTGTAAAGGAACTGGAGGAGTATCTGCCACGCATGTCTGCTAAGGGCAGTGGTGATGATATTTCCATAGGTGCGATAATAGATATGGATATCGTGGAAGGTCTTGATTCAATTAAGAATTTTGACCCTTCTGCAAAGAAGGCACCGGAGAAGAAAGAAGAAAAAAACTCAGAGCCAGCAGTTGCAGAAGAAAAAACAGAGCCGGAAACAGCAGATAAGGCTGAAGTGGCAGAGGTAAAGCCTGAGGAGACAAATCCAGAGCCACAAAAGGAAGAAGCAGTGGAAACTCCTGTTGAGGAAAAGAAAGTTCCTACTAAGGGGTTGGAAGAAGATTTTCAGCCAATTAAGATGAATAATTCTGTTCCTGACCCTTATAATATAAATGTGACTGTAATAATTCCACCTCCTGTACCGACTGATTTTGAGCCGAAAAAGGAATTTAAAAAAGATACTAAGAAAAAAACAAAAAAGAAAAAAACTGCTAAAGAGCAGTGATGTGAGAAGTTATGGGCAGGGATGCTTTACTGTCCCTGTCCTTTATTTTTTGGGGTGTCATTATGATAAACGGTGAACGTGATGACAAAGAAATAGCAGAAGCACTGGGAAAGGTTCTTAAGGGATACGGCTATGAGCTTTTGGAAAATCCGCAAAGACTGAAGGGCTTTTTAGCTGACCTCTTGCCTGACCTAAAAAAAGAAACCCGCCTTTTGCTGGGTGCATTGCGAGAGGATGTAGGCAAGGAGCTTTATAACAGCAGGATGAAGCGCGGGACAGTGGAAGAATCTGTTATACGCAGATGCCAGCATCGTCTTGTGGATAATATGTTTCTGAGTGATGAAGCCTCAGAGCGTGTTGTCAGCTGGATTGTATCTGCCTTGAATGTAAAGGAAGGTCTGACTCTGCCAGAATATTACCGTGAGGATTATCAGCCAGTAATAAAAGTGCCAGCAGAGCGCAAAAAAACACCGCAGACGTCCTTTTTAGGCATTATTACTAATAATGCAAAAGAAACAGCATACAGTGAGGATGGCAAGACCTTATTAAGCTATGGAGGCAAAGAAAACGAATTTTTCTTAGAGGATCACGTAGAGGCTATTGGTGACAGATGTTTTGCTGGAGCAAGTCATTTGAAAAGCGTAATGCTGACAGGAAATATTAAAACTATCGGCAAGTATGCTTTTAAGGACTGTACAGGTATTGAGAGTATCTGTCTGCCAAGAGGTGTGGAAAAGGTCGGCGGGGCGGCTTTTCGTGGCTGTACTTCTCTTAGCAATATCATAATTGCCAGAGGATTGGCGAAAATAGATATTGAGCTTTTCAAGGGCTGTACTTCACTGGCACATATCAACATTCCTGATACCGTTGAGGAAATTGGCGACAGAGCCTTTATGGACTGCGAAAAGCTAGATAAGGTAATCATTAAGAAAAATATTAAATATATTGGCAGAGACGCATTTAAAAATTGTGCGCCGGATTTTTTCATTGAAGTGCTGAACAATGCTTATGCTATACAGTACTGTTTACAAAATGGTCTGAAGTATACAAGAAGAATGTAGCTTCTTAGAAGGGAAGAGATTTATATGGCAAAATTTATTGATGCACAGATTGCGATATGCAAATGCAGTAAAAGTCATCAGCCTTATGCGGTACGTTTTGAAAAATGGGCGGGCGATGATTTATGGCACTACAACTGGGCTTTTAAGATGAGAAAGGAAACTGCGGCACGTGAACGCTATGATGAAACAAAGCTGGCGGGGCATTTATCAAGAGAGGATGAATATCCGGGCTGTCCTTACTGTGGCTGTAACGGTTTTGTTATCTGTGAGTGTGGTAAGCTGAACTGCTTCAATCAGACAAATAACGAATTTAAGTGTGAATGGTGCGGTATGGAAGGCATTCTCGGCGAATATGACGGCTCAGGCTTTGCTTCTGGTGGCGATATTTAAGTTTTTAGTGAGCGAGGATTAAAGGCTTTATCTTGGCATCCTCAGCAACAGATTCACGTAAATAGCCATTTTTTACCATAGCGTCAAGTACGATAATCTGACGTTTTTTAGCTAAAATAAAATCAACATAGGGTGAGTAAAGAGAAGGGGCGTTTGGAACTCCTGCCAGAACAGAGGCTTCTGCTAAATCGAGCTTTTCGGGTGACTTTCCGAAATACCCCTCGGAAGCTTCCTGTATTCCATAGTAGCCGGAGCCGAAATAAATACTGTTGAGGTACATTTCAAGTATTTCTGCTTTGGAATAATGCAGTTCCATATCTATAGCGAGAAGAAGCTCCTCTGCCTTTCGTCCAAATGACTGCTCCTGAGAGAGAAACATATTTTTTACTAATTGCTGGGTGATGGTGCTGGCTCCTTCTTTTACCTCGCCATACTGAAGATTTACCAGTGAGGCCCTTGCTATACCGCTGATATCAAATCCCCAATGCTCGTAGAAGCGGTTATCCTCCACAGCAACAACAGCCTGCTGTAAGGCTTCGGGTGTTTTGTCAATCTTTGTATAGCCGTTTATGGCTTTTATCTTTTTTTGTACGGCGCTGTCTAAGAAGATTAATCTGCCTAGGCGGTCAGTGACAGAAGGCGTGGTATCTTCTTTTTCCATGTCAGCTAATTTTTCATCGACAGCCTTATTGAGCTTTTCTTTGCCTGCCTGTTCAACTGTCTGAGTTATGCTGCTTACGGATGGCTTGCTGAAAAGTTCTGTACCGCCTGCCACAAAAAATGATGCAATGAAAATAATAAGCAGGAACACGCCAAAGCGGAAGTAGTTTACCTTCCGTTTTTTTTCTGTAACAGATCTTCTTTGTACAGGTCTTCTTGTCCTGCGTGGTGATGGTCTTCGGGGTTCTATATTAGTGGTTCGGCGAACCATGTAATCACTTCCTAAGTTCAAATTTTTATAACGCCCTCAATCATGAAAATGCAACAAGCATTTTCTTCCTATGACAGCGTTTCAACGACTATGGAGATATGTTCCACCGTGTTTATAGAATAAGGTACCCGCCACTTATAGAAGTGGGGGACATTTCTTAGTCGTTATACCTAACATAGTATACATTTTTTCAGGTATTTTGTCAAAACAATTACTCATTATTATGGTATATATTTCGGAAAAATATTTGATTTTTGTTTTTAAATGTGGTAAACTAATAATAATATGATAAGGATTTGAGTCGTATTCCTAGTGATTTAGGAGGATTTTTACGTGGATAATTATCTGAAAAAGATAAATGATAATATATGGCGTACTGTAATGGTAATTGTTATCATGCTGGGAATGACTAATATTGCTTTTACAAGAGTTTATGAAAGCGCAGAGGAATTGTGTCAGCAGCAGATGGAACAGCTGGCAATAGGGCTTTCCTTACACGTAGAGCAGTATATAAATAGCGATCAGGAAGATTTAGTTACCATAGCTGACATACTGAATATATATCCAGATCTTAATTCTCAGGAAGCAGTTAGGATACTGGATTCTTTTCATGCCCATGATACGTCTGAATATGTAGGCATTCTCCTTCCAGATAATAACGTTATACTGCCACCAAATAAGAAATATCCTATTGCAGAAAAGATGGATTTTAATGAGGAAGCGGCTAAGAAAGCGCATATTACTAGCCGTTTAACAAATTCTGATGGCAGTGGCCATGTACTGTTAGATTATGTTCCTATTACAGACGCTAATGGCAATATCAGGGCTATGCTTTTTGGCGTAATTAATTTGCAGACCATAGTTGAAAAGTGGAATCTGTTGACTTACAGAAGCAGTATTTACGGTGATTTAATTAATGTGTTTGTTTTGGATGCCGGTAAGGAAAATGGTGAATTTTTAGTAGATACTATGCATAATGATTTATATGATATAAGCACTATTTATCAGCAGGATTTTGCTGGTGAAAATGATGTCAAAGTGATAAGAACGGAAGAGATTCGCGGAAAAAGGGGAGTGTTCTCATTTTTCTCCAATGACCGTAGTGAGCAGATATTATTTTTCCATAATCCTATAAAGGTCAATGATTGGCTGGCTACAGTTTCCCTGCCAGAGAAGGCGGCGTATAAGACTGCTGTTATGACTCGTGACCTTTTGACTGTTATGTTTGTCATGGAGTCAATAGTTCTGCTTCTGTATTTTGGCTATATGTTCTATCGCGAGCGTGAGGAAAGAAGCCGTGAAATGAGGGCAGGAGAAAAGCTGAAGAATGCGATGCTTGATGCAAAGGCTGCTAATAAGGCTAAGAGTACATTCCTTTCCAGTGTTTCTCATGATATACGTACCCCAATGAATGCTATTTTGGGCTTTACGAAAATTGCCTCCCTGCACATTAGTAATGAGGACAGGGTGAAGGATTGTCTTGATAAAATAAATATTTCTGGTAATCATTTGCTGAAGCTTATAAATAACGTTCTTGATTTGTCCAAAATTGAGAGCGGTAAGATTGAGTTGCAGGAAACTGCCTGCAATATCAAGGAAATTTGTGAAAATCTCCGCAGTATGGTACAGTCTAATATTACTAATAATGGACTTGTGCTAGATATGGATTATTCTGGCGTAAAGGAGTATTTGGTCTATGGTGATGCCCTGCGTTTAAATCAGGTAATGATTAATATCGTGGGAAATTCCATTAAGTTTACACCTCATGGCGGAAAGATTTCTGTGAAGGTAACTCAGAGAGGAAGCCAGCGTCAGGGCTACGGCAATTATGTATTTTCCTTTAGGGATACTGGTATTGGCATGAGCAAGGAGTTTTTGCCTCATGTTTTTGATTCCTTTGAGCGTGACAAGAATGTTACTGCACAGAATTTAGAAGGCTCTGGGCTTGGTATGTCCATTGTTAAGAATATTATTTCCTTGATGGAAGGCACTATCACCGTAGAAAGTGAGCTGGGTGCTGGTACGGAGTTCACTATTTTCCTGCCTATGAGATTACAGGAAAATCAGGAGGAGGGCGGTAAGGCTTCAGCTGAAAATATCATTACTGAGGTGGATTTCAAGGGTTACCGCATTCTGCTGGTAGAGGATAATGAGCTTAACCGTGAAATTGCAGAGGTACTTTTGGAAGAAGCTGGGTTTGATGTAGAAACTGCTGAAAATGGCCTGAAGGCAGTAGAGATGATGACAAATAATGAGGCTGGTTATTACAGCTTGATTCTCATGGATATTCAGATGCCTATTATGAATGGTTATGATGCTACCAGAGCAATCAGAAAGATGGACGATTACGGTAAATCTGGTATACCTATTGTGGCTATGACTGCGGATGCCTTTGAGGAAGACAGGAAGCGTTCCTTAAGACGTGGCATGAATGGTCATATTGCCAAGCCTATTGATTTGAAGGAGCTTTTTGACTGTTTGCAGGTAATTCTGGGGCAGAGAGGTGCTGGATATGACTGATGGCCTGCTGTGGAATATTTATTCTGCATTTAATCAAAATCGTATTATAAAGTGTATCAGGGAAAGTATGCTGATGGTAACACCTGTCATTTTGATAGGTGCTTTTTCTCTATTGGCGATTACTCTCCCTATTCCTGCATTGGATTATTTTGTTAAAAACTTTGCAGGGGGAATTTTGGTTAATTTAATGCAGTCCCTCTACAATGTTACTTTGAATATTTTATCTGTTTACCTTACCATTTGCGTAGCTGTCAGGTACAGCAGGAATATTGCCCCCAGTGTTCGTGATTATTTTGGACCGGTATTTAATGCATTGTGCGGTTTTTTTATTCTTAGTGGCAGTTTTGTTACAAAGGATTACAGTTCTTTTGGTGTTACTGGTATATTTATTGCTATGTTTAGCGGTCTGGTGGCTGCTCACCTATATCATGTGATTTACAATTCCAGCTATATGCAGAAATTTAGCTATAATTATTGCAGTGATATTGCTGTGAGAAATATATTCAAGATGTTTACGCCAAGTATCATCACAACGCTGCTGTTTTTGTTATTTAATGCTTTGGTGGTTATTGTGGGCGGTTTTGACTCGTTCCATGATATGTATACTCATGCGATTAATTATGCTTTTGCAGATATGAGGCGCGAGGCTTCCTCAATGCTCAGCTATATTATTGTTACACATTTGCTGTGGTTCATGGGTATACATGGTACAAATGCACTTCATGGTGTTGCAGATGATGTTTTCGATCCTGCTCTGTTAATCAATCAGCATCTCATCAGTCAAGGGCTGGCACCTTATGAACTATACAGCTACCCTTTCTGGAATGTTTTTATTACGATGGGTGGCTGTGGTACTACTGTATGTCTTTTGATTAGTCTTTTGCTTTACAGTAATAGAAGCAGAAGCAGGGATTTAGCTAAATTCGCTATTTTACCGGGCATATTTAACATCAATGAAATTCTCGTTTTTGGCATACCTGTTATCTTTAATCCTATTTTGCTGATTCCTTTTATAACTGTTCCTCTGATTTGTTTTTCTACGGCAACAATTGCTATGACTGTAGGCTGGATTCCGCCTGCTTCTTATGATATCTGGTGGACTACGCCAATTTTTCTGAGCGGTTATGCGGCAACTGGTTCAATAGGCGGTGCTCTGGTACAGCTGTTTAATTTAGTGCTTGGCGTATGGATATACAAGCCGTTTGTCGTGCTTCTTGATAAGGAATACAATAGTGCTTCCATGCACCGTCTGGAGGAAATGAAGAATTTAATCAAGGAAAGCCGTAATACATGGGAAGAAGTGACTTTTCTTGATCGTCAGGATGTTTTGGGTGAGGCGGCAAGGGAAAAGGCTTACGAGCTTAGCAGAGACATAGATAAGCCACGCTATAAATTCTTTTATCAGCCTCAGTTTGATAATCACCGCAAGTGCATAGGTGCCGAAGCTGTTATGATTTATCCTGATACTAATGGTGACAATATATATCAGCCTCTTATTACACAGCTTATCAAGGAAGGCGGTATAGCATGGGAATTTGAAAAGAATAAGCTGTACATGTTTTTGCGTGATGTAAACCGTCTCATAAGGACTATGGGACCACATTCTGTATTTACGACAAATCTTACGATTGATACGGTGTTAAGTGAGGAGCTTTTCCAGTTTTTAAGGGCAATCAGGGAAAATCATCCTCAGCTTCCGAAGCATATTATGATACAGATTAAGGAGCAGGAGACTCCACGTCTTATAAGCGTAAATCTCGTAAAATTGCGCAGGCTTCATAACTTAGGCTATAAGCTTGGCATAAACAGCTTCCGCATGCGTAACGTCAACCATGAAATTATGGATAGTGGTATTTTCCAGCGCATTACTATCAGCAGTACCATTACAGCTGCTATCCTGAAGGAAGAAAATATCATGAAAACTGTTGTCGGTATTGGCAATATGGTAAAGAACTATCCGATGATTGATTTGGCTGGCATGTCAGTAACTTCAGATACACAGAAAAATCTCTTGGAGGTAAAGGGCTTCAATATATATCAGGGAAGTCTGTACAGTGAACCTCTGCCAATAGAACGTTTAGAGGACTTTTTGCGGAATAAATAGAATAGGATTTTGGCAATAGCGAATTTAGGACGTATTTCTTAAATTCGCTTTTTCATAGGAAAAAGGTTGACTGCACTAATGATTTTCTAGTAGAATGACGATATATAGATAAGAATATTCTATAAGGGGATGAGAAAATGGAGTTAAGTATTAAGCAGAAAAATATGGTGACGGAAGATACAGAAAAGCCTGTTGAAGATATCATAACCATAAGAGCAAGGAAAAGGGAACAGCAGGAAAAGGAACAGAAAAGCTTTGTAAAGAAAATGATTGGTATCTATATTGCAATATTCCTGTTATTCTTTGTATTAGTTGGCCCGCTGACAGAGAATGGAATTGGCGGGGGCGGTTCCAGCAGTGTATCAAGTACCTTTGCTTCAATGCTGACAGTTTTGGGAGTTGGGGAGAATACCAAAAATATAGGCAGTGAAGAACCACCTATTCCAAAGAAGGATGTAAAGTCTGTATATGATGAAACATTACCACTGAAAAATACCAATGGACTTTGTGAAGTGACTATTGACAATAAGGCAAATGATATGCCTGTTTACGTGAGAATTTGGGATGTAAGCAAGCAGGAGCCTGTAAGGGCATTATACATTCAGGAGGGCGATTATTTCACTGTGGATAATCTTGCACCTGGCATTTATGAGGTAAGATATAAGGAATTATACGAAAATCATGTACCTGCATACAGCAGTAAGTCTGCACCTATTGAGCTGGCTCAGTCCGGCAAGGGGAAGAATATCAGCTATACTGCCAAGGAGCTGAAGCTTAACCGCCGTGGTGTGGCTGTAGAAGGCATGCAGCAGATTAATTCTTCTGAGGTTTAACTTAATAAGCAGTGTAGCAGTCTGACCTTTATCGGTCGGGCTGTTTTCTTTTGAAAATATTTAATGTAAACAACGCCATAGATAGAAAAAGCTATTGATTTTTCCTGCTTGAATATGCTATAATTTTATGATGTATATTTTGTATTTACCAGGATAGCAAATCATATCAGCTATCCCAAAACATTTTAGCTGTAATATGTATACATTGAATTTTCTCTTGCATTTTTATGCAGGAGGATGTATAATTAATAAAACACAGCTTGAAGGAGGATATATAGAGTGATTAAGGTAAGTGTTATCGGTGCTACTGGCTATGCTGGTGCGGAATTGCTTCGCCTTCTCCATGGTCATCCTGAAGTGGAGGTAGTGCATATTACTTCAGAAAGCAGTGCTGGTAAGCCTATTTCTGAGCTGTACCCTCATTTAAAGGGTATCTATGATCAGGAATTAATCAGTATGCGCGCTGAAGGTAATATGGAAATGATTGGCCGTGACAGCGATTTCGTTTTCATTGGTCTTCCTCATGGTCATGCTATGGAGGTTGGCAAGGCATTAGAGAATATGCCTGTTCGTATCATTGATTTAGGTGCGGATTACCGTTTTGATGATACCAGTATCTATGAAGAATGGTATAAGGTGCCACATACTCATAAGGATGCCCCACGTGTTTATGGCCTTGCAGAGCTTTACCGCGATCAGGTGAAGGACGCAAAGATTATCGGCAATGCTGGCTGTTATACTACCGCAAGCATTTTGGCATTGGCTCCATTGGCAAAACACCGCTTAATTGATGTTAATACTATCGTAATAGATGCAAAGTCCGGCGTTTCCGGTGCAGGCCGAGGTGCTAAGACAGCAAACCATTTCCCAGAGCTTTATGATAGCTTCAAGGCTTATGGTGTAGCTACTCACCGTCATACTCCTGAGATTGAGCAGGCATTAAGTGACCTGTCTGGAGATGATATCGTATTGAATTTCACACCACATCTCGTACCTATGTCCCGCGGTATTTTAAGCACCTGCTATGCAAAGCTGAAGGATGGTATTTCTGCTGAATTAGTTGATGCCGCATTTGCCAATATGTATGGCAAGGAATATTTTGTTCGTCTCTTAGGCCGTAACGGTTATCCTGCTACCAAGAATGTAAGAGGCTCTAATTTCTGTGAAATCGGCTGGCATGTTGACCCACGTACTCATCGTGTAATCGTACTGTCCGCTATTGATAATCTGGTAAAGGGTGCCGCTGGTCAGGCTATTCAGAATATGAATATCGCTGCTGGTCTTGATGAAAGGACTGGTCTTGATATCGTTCCTATGTATCCTTGATGATTTAAAATTTTTAATATATGTAAAATTAGGAGGCTAAATTATGTTTAGCGAAAAGAGTGCAGCTGCTGGCGTTACTTTCCCACAGGGATTTAAGGCTGCTGGCGTAAAGGCTGGAATTAAAAAGAGTGGCAATTTAGACGTTGCTATGATTTATACTGAGAAGGCTGCTTCTATTGCAGGTGTTTTCACTACTAATGCAGTAGCCGCTGCTCCTGTTCTGGTTTCCCGCGAGACCGTTAAAAATGGCGTTGCTCATGCTGTTGTAGCTAATGCTGGCTGTGCTAATGCCTGCACTGGCGAGGTTGGTATGGCTAATGCCCGCAAGATGGCAGAGCTGGCTGCTAAGGAAGTTGGCTGTGCTGCTAACGAGGTTATTGTAGGTTCTACCGGTATCATCGGCGTAAATCTGCCAATGGATAAGCTGGAGGCTGGTATCAAGGCCGCTGCTTCCGAGTTATCCACAGAGGGCAGCCGTAATGCAGGTAATGCTATTATCACTACCGATACCTATTCCAAGACCTGCACCTTAGAGGTAGAGATTGGCGGTAAGGCAGTTCGCTTCGGTGCTATTGCTAAGGGTTCCGGTATGATTCAGCCAAACATGGCTACCATGCTGTGCTACATCACTACTGATGCGGCAATTACCTCCAAGATGTTACAGACTGCTCTGTCCGACATTGTTGAGGTTTCCTTCAACATGATTTCCGTAGATGGCGACATGAGCACCAACGATACTGTAGCTGTTCTGGCAAATGGTTTAGCTGGCAATGCAGAAATCACTGAGAAGAATGCTGATTATGAAGTATTCTACAATGCACTCCTGAAGGTTTGTCAGGAATTAGCTAAGAGGATTGCCGCTGATGGTGAGGGCGCTACCAAGTTCCTGACTATCAATGTAAATGGCACTAAGTCCTTCGCTGATGCAAAGACTATCGCTATGAGCGTTGCTAAGTCTCCACTGGTAAAGACCGCATTCTTCGGTGAGGATCCAAACTGGGGCCGTGTAATCTGTGCTGTTGGTTACGCTGGTATTCCTATGGTACCTGAGAAGACCGTTATTAAGTTTGGCGGTATCACTGTTTATGCAAATGGCTTAGGTGCAGAGTTTGATGAAGAGGCACTGCGCAAGGCTATGGCAGAGCATGATATCGTAATTGATATTGAGATGGGCTTAGGCAAGGAAAGCGCTACCGTTTGGAGCTGTGACTTCTCCTATGAGTATGTAAAGATTAATGGTGAATATCATACCTGATATTAAGGAGAATTAATTATGGCTATAATGAAGCATGCTGAAAAGAAGGCAGGCACTATAGTTGAGGCTTTGCCTTATATTCAGGCATTTTATGGCAAGACCATCGTAATCAAGTACGGCGGTAATGCTATGATAAATGAAGATTTGAAGCAGAAGGTAATGGAAGATGTCAGCCTTATGAAGTACGTAGGTATGCAGCCTGTTATCGTACATGGCGGTGGTCCTGACATCACCCAGTTCTTGAAGAAGGTCGGCAAGAAGTCTGATTTCGTAAGCGGTCTGCGTGTTACTGATGAAGAAACCGTAGAAATTGCAGAAATGGTTCTTGACGGCAAGGTAAATTCCAATATCGTAAATCTGTTGAATAAGCGTGGTGTCCGTGCAGTAGGTCTTTCCGGCAAGGATGCAGGTCTTATCAAGGCTACCAAGAAGATGGCTACTGTTTACGATGAGGAAGGCAATAAGGAAAAGGTCGACATTGGCTATGTTGGTCAGGTCGATTCCATTGACGCTTCTATTCTTCGTGATCTTTTAGATATGGATTACATCCCTGTTATTGCTCCTATCGGTGTTGGTGAGGATGGCGAAAGCTACAACATCAATGCTGACTATGTAGCGGCAGAAATTGCAGGTGCTCTCAAGGCTGAAAAGCTTCTGTTCATGACAGATATTGAGGGCGTATACAAGGATTTTGAGGATAAGGACAGCTTTATTTCTTCCTTGACTGACGTAGAGGCTCGTGAGTACATCAAGACTGGTATTATCTCCGGCGGTATGATTCCAAAGGTTGAGGCATGTCTGCGTTCTCTGGACGCAGGTACTCAGAAGGTACATATCATTGATGGCCGTCAGCCACATGCTATTATTCTGGAGCTTCTTACCGAACAGGGTATTGGTACTCAAGTACATAAATAATTTTTAAGAAGGTGTTCACATGACTGATGAACAGATATATGAGAGCGATAAAAGGGACTACTTGCCAGTATTTGCCCGTTATCAGATTGTTCTCGACCATGGTGAAGGTGTTTATGTTTATGACACTCATGGTAAAAAATACGTTGATTTTTTAGGCGGTATTGCCGTCAATGTTTTGGGCCATAATCATCCAGCACTTGTTAAGGCAGTAGCTGAACAGGCTGGCAAGATGATTCACTGCTCAAATCTCTACTATACACAGGTTCAGGCTGATGCTGCAGAGAAGCTTACCAAGTTAAGCGGTTTTGGCAAGGTATTCTTTGGTAATTCCGGTGCTGAGGCAAATGAGGGTGCTATTAAGGTAGCACGTAAGTATGCACATACCATTTCTCCTGACAAGTCTCAGATTATCACTGCGTTGCACAGCTTCCATGGCCGTACCCTTGCTACTCTTACAGCAACTGGCCAGCCTAAGTATCAGGAGGGCTTCGGTCCTCTGCCAGCAGGCTTTGATTATGTAGAGTACAACAACATAGAAGCGTTGGAAAAGATGATGAGCGAAAACACCGCAGCTGTTATGCTGGAGCCTATTCAGGGCGAGGGTGGCGTTCATGTTCCTACCGCAGAATATCTGAAAAAGGTTCGTGCTCTCTGTGATAAGTACAATGCAGTTCTCATTTTTGATGAAATTCAGACTGGTATCGGCAGATCAGGTGAGTTCTTCGCTTATGACAAGTTTGGTGTAAAGCCGGACGTAGTTACCTTGGCTAAGGGCTTGGCTGGCGGTGTGCCAATCGGTGCATTCATCACCAGTGACAAGATTGCAGATGTACTTCATGCAGGCGATCATGGTTCTACCTTTGGCGGTAATCCATTAGCTTGTGCCGCAGCTGACGTAGTTTTGGCTACTGTTGGCAATGAAGCATTCCTGAAGCACGTTGAGGAAATGGGCGACTACATGAAGTCCCGCTTAGAGGCTATCAAGGCTAAGTTCCCAACTCTTGTAAAGGAAGTTCGTGGTGTTGGTCTTATTCTCGGCATGGAAATCAATAAGCCGGGCCGTGACATCGTTAATGCATGTCTCGAGAAGGGCAGTATCATCAACTGCACCGCAGGCAATGTCCTCCGCTTTGTGCCACCTCTCATTGTAGAGAAGGAGCATATTGATGAGGTTTGCGATATATTGGAAGCTGTTTTACCAGCTTATGTAGATTGAGATAGGTGATTTTATATGTTAAAGGGTAAAGACCTGCTTTCTATCCATGACTTATCCGTGGATGAAGTAAATGAAATTCTGGCTTTGGCTCATGATTTAAAGGCAAAGCAGAAGGCTGGTATCGAACATCATTTACTGAAGGGCAAGACCTTAGGTATGATTTTCGAGAAGTCTTCCACTCGTACCCGCCTTTCCTTTGAAACTGGCATGTATCAGCTGGGCGGTCAGGCATTGTTCCTTTCCAACCGTGATTTACAGCTGGGCCGTGGCGAGCCTATTAAGGATACCGCTCGTGTAATGTCCCGTTACTTAGACGGTATTATGATTCGTACTTTCGGTCATGACCGCGTAGAGGAATTTGCAGAGTGGTCTGATGTGCCTGTTATCAATGCACTGACTGATTTACTGCATCCATGTCAGGTTCTCACTGACCTTCTGACCATTCAGGAGCATAAGGGCAAGAACTTGAAGGGCTTGAAGATGGCTTATGTAGGCGATGGCAACAACATGACTAATTCCTTCATGTATGGCTGTGCTAAGGCTGGTATCAACTTCGTAGCCGCTACTCCAGAGGATTACAAGCCTGATATGCAGGTTTTCGCTAATGCAGTAGAGGACGCTAAGGAAACTGGTGCTACCATTGAGCTGGTAACTGATCCATTTGAGGCTGCAAAGGGCGCAGATATCGTTGTAACTGACACCTGGGCAAGCATGGGACAGGAAGCAGAGCACGATGAGCGCAAGAAGATTTTCAAGGATTATCAGGTAAATGCTGATCTCTTAAAGCAGGCTGATAAGCGTGTTATCGTAATGCACTGCCTGCCAGCATACCGCGGTGAGGAAATTACCGATGAGATTATGGAAGCTTATGCTGATGTAATCTTTGATGAGGCTGAAAACCGTCTTCATACTCAGAAGGCTATTATGGCACTTCTCATGGGTGACTATTAATATTATATTAAGAAGGAGTTTTTACAATGGCAGAATTTAAGAAAGTTGTATTAGCATATTCTGGTGGTCTGGATACTTCCGTTATCATTCCTTGGCTGAAGGAAAACTACGGTGGCTGTGAAGTTATTGCTTGCTGTGCTGATATCGGTCAGGGCGATGACATGCAGGCTGTTCATGACAAGGCTATCCGTTCTGGTGCTTCTAAGTGCTACATCGCTGACCTGACTGAGGAATTCCTCACTGGTTATGTATGGCCTACTCTGAAGGCTGGTGCTGTTTATGAGGGCAAGTATCTCTTAGGTACTTCTTTCGCTCGTCCTCTCATCGCTAAGAAGCTGGTTGAGATTGCTAAGGCTGAGGGTGCAGACGCTATTGCTCATGGTGCTACCGGTAAGGGTAATGACCAGGTTCGTTTCGAGCTGACTGTTAAGGCTCTGGCTCCAAACATGGCTATCATTGCTCCTTGGAGAGAGTGGGATCTGCTGTCCCGTTCCGATGAAATCGAGTATGCAAAGGCTCATAACATCGACATTCCTACCGAGAATAAGAAGTACTCCATGGATAAGAACATTTGGCATCTGTCCCATGAGGGTTCTGACCTGGAGGATCCATGGAATGCACCTCAGAACGAGATGTATTTAGTTTCCAAGGCTCCAGAGGATGCTGCTGATACTCCTGAGTATGTTACCATTGATTTCGTAAAGGGCGAGCCTGTTGCTGTTAATGGCAAGGAGATGGGTGCAGTTGAACTGCTGAACACCCTGAATGAGATTGGCTCCCGCAACGGTGTTGGTATCGTTGATATCTGCGAGAACCGTCTTGTTGGCATGAAGTCCCGTGGCGTATACGAGAACCCAGGCGGAGCAATTCTCTACTATGCTCATCGTGAGCTGGAGTATCTCTGCTTAGACCGCGCTACCTACCACTATAAGGAAGGCGTTGCAATTCGTTTCGGCGAGTTAGTATACGATGGAATGTGGTTCTGCCAGCTGCGTGAGGCTCTGTCTGCATTCGTTGACAGCACTCAGGAGACTGTAACTGGTACCGTTAAGCTGAAGCTCTACAAGGGCAACATCATGGCTGCTGGTGCTAAGTCTGAGTATTCCCTGTACAATCAGGAATTTGTAACCTTCGAGGAAGATCACGTATATAATCAGGCTGACGCTGAAGGCTTCATCAACCTGTTCGGTCTGCCACTCAAGGTTCGTGCTTTAATGCAGGAAAAGGCAAATAAGTAATAGATAAAATATAGATTACTATGATTGGGCTAAGCAGGTCTGTGCCATACGGTTCAGGCTTGCCTAACCCTTTTGTCATATGTAAGGAGTGAATTATAAATGGCAGAACAGCTCTGGGGCGGACGTTTTTCCAAGTCCACTGATGAGATGATTAACGACTTTCAGGCTTCCATAGATTTTGACAAGCGTATGTACAACGAGGATATTGCAGGTTCTATCGCACATGCTACCATGCTGGCGAAGGTTGGCATTATTTCCGAGGAAGACAAGCTGGATATTATCAAGGGCCTGAAGGATATTTACAAGAAAATCGAGGAAGGCAATTTCAGCTTTGAAGTTGCTCTTGAAGATATTCATATGAACATTGAGAAACGCCTTACCGATAACATTGGCGAGGCTGGTGGCAGACTTCATACAGCAAGAAGCCGTAACGATCAGGTTGCACTTGACACTCATATGTTCATTCGCCGTCAGACCGTAGAAGTTCAGAAGCTGATTCTCGATATGCAGAAGGCATTGGTAGAAACTGCTGAGAAGTATAGTGATGTAATTATGCCAGGCTATACCCACCTTCAGAGAGCACAGCCTATCCTGTTCTCTCATCATATGATGGCATACTTCTCCATGTTACAGCGTGACTTTGACCGCTTTGATGGTGTGTACAAGCGTTGTGACATTATGCCATTAGGTGCAGGTGCTTTAGCAGGTACAACCTTCCCTATTGACAGACCTTTCGTAGCAGAGCAGCTGAACTTCGATAAAATCTACAGCAACAGCCTTGATGCAGTTTCCGATAGAGACTATATCATGGAGTTCCTGTCCGCAGCTTCCATTCTGATGGTACATCTTTCCCGTCTTAGTGAGGAAACTATTCTTTGGTGCTCCAGAGAGTTCTTCTTCATCGAGCTTGATGACGCACATTGTACCGGTTCTTCCATGATGCCTCAGAAGAAAAATCCTGATGTATCTGAGCTGGTTCGCGGTAAAACAGGCCGTGTAGTAGGTCATCTGATGGCTATGCTTTCTACAGTTAAGGGATTGCCACTTGCATATAACAAGGACTTGCAGGAAGACAAGGAAGGCATTTTCGACGCTATTGATACCATTAAGTTCAGTCTGGCAGTTTATGCACGTATTATGCGTGGCATGAAGGTCCGTCAGGATGTAATGCGCCGTGCAGTAGCAGAGGACTTCTCCAATGCTACCGATTTGGCAGATTATTTGGTTAAGAAAAATCTCCCATTCCGTCAGGCTCATGCTGTTTCCGGCAAGGCAGTTCATTACTGCATTGAGAACAACAAGTGGCTGGCAGATATGACTATGGACGAGTTCAAGGCATTATCTGACCTCTTTGAAGAAGATATTTACGATGCAATCAGTCCTGAGACTTGTGTAAAGAACCGTAACTCCTATGGCGGTACTTCCTATACTCAGGTAGATATGCAGCTGAAGCTGGCAAAGGAAATAATGTCAGCTGAGGAAGCAAATACTTCTGCAAAAGAAGCAAAGCAGGTTTCCGTAGAAATTTAATAGAGAATGAATATAACGACTAAGAGATGTCCCCCACTTCTATAAGTGGCGGGTACCTTATTCTATAAACACGGTGGAGCATATCTCCATCGTCGTTGAAACGCTGTCATAGGAAGAAAATGCTTGTTGCATTTTCATGATTGAGGGCGTTATAAAAGCTTCCACTGGTAATTGCTGGTGGAAGTTTTTGGTTATTAAAGAGGTGTATGTTGACATTGCACATACCACAATGATAAAATATAGAAAAGAGTGGTAAATTTCTGATAGACAGGAGGGAAAATGATGGGCCTCTATTTTAATTCTGGAAATGAAAGCTTTAAAAAAGATTCAGGAAGCCGTATATATATAGATAAATCCATGCTTATTCAAGAAATGAATTTGCTGGTAAATGAAGCTAGTAATTGTGTTGCTTTGAGTCATGCCCGCAGATTTGGCAAGTCACAGGCAGCTGGTATGCTGAAAGCTTATTATAGTAAAGGGTGCAATTCCAGATGGCTTTTTGAAAATTTAGAGATAGCTAAAACTGATAACTGGGATAAATATCTCAATAAATTCAATGTTATTCATTGGGATATGTCAACACATGCTGGCAATTACAAGGAAAATTTAGTAGAACACTTAATAAAGGTGGTTTACGAAGAAATAGCAGAGGAATTTCCGAATATTAAATTTGCTGATGATTTTGCAAAAACTTTGGATAATGTATATAAGGTGACTGGTGTAAAGTTTGTTATTATCATTGATGAATGGGACTGTGTTATTCGCAATCAGTCAGACAGGCAGGATTTAGTACATCGTTATATGCAGTTTCTTCATGATATTTTTAAGAGTGAGGAGTCTAAAAATTTTCTGGCATTGGGATATATTACAGGCATTTTACCAATTAAGAAAATTAAAGATGAATCGGCTTTAAATAATTTTAGAGAATTTACAATGATAGATTCTAAAAATCTAACTAAATTCTATGGTTTTACTGAGGATGATGTTAGAGGCCTTTGCGAAAAATATAATATGAATTTTGATTCTGTGCATAAGTGGTATAATGGTTATCTTATCAATGGTATACACATGTATAATCCTAACTCTGTTTATCAATGCATGTTAGATGGTTCATTAGAATCCTATTGGAGAAATACTTCTGCTTTTGGTACTATAAATACATTTATAACCATGAATTATAAAGGGCTGAAAGATGAAGTTTTAAAAATGATGGCTGGGGATAAGGTTAAGGTCAATGTAGACAAGTTTCAAAATGATTTGACTGTAATCAATTCTAAAGACGATGCACTGACAGCTTTGATTCATTTGGGATATTTAGGCTACGATGCACGCAGGAAGCAGGCTTTTATTCCAAATTATGAGGTTAAGACAGCTTTTCATGCGGCACTTGAAACCGGTAATTGGAGTGAAGTCGCCAAAGCTATTTCTAATGCTGATGAGCTTTTATTTGATACTATTGATGGCTATGCCGATTCTGTAGCCCAAAAGCTGGACGAGGCTCATGAAGCATATGCGTCTATCATTCAGTATAATAATGAAAATTCATTGAGTTGTGTTCTGACTATGGCATATACTACTGCACCAGCTTATTATAATATTGAAAGAGAATTGCCAGCAGGAAAAGGTTTTGCAGACTTGGCATTTATACCTAGAAAAGACACAGTGGATATGCCAGCTATTTTGATAGAGTTAAAATATGATAAGACAGCAGATACTGCCATCAAACAGATTAAAGAAAAACGCTATGCAGGAAAATTGGCTGGTTACGCTGATAAGATTATGCTAGTTGGCATAAATTATGATAAAAAAACAAAGAAGCATGA
>CALZDE010000009.1 GCA_945637225.1 uncultured Selenomonadaceae bacterium | reverse complement strand
CCTCTTCCTCATAAACCCAGCCACATACATCGCAAACATAACTCTTCATAATCAATTCCTCCTAAATAAAACTAATCATATAAAATCATCTATTTACATGCTTCTGAATCTCTGTCCAAAAGCTGTAAGGTACACAAACAGAATTATTAATGCCAGTGCCTAATTCCACACCTTTTCTGTTACCGCCATGAAAGTCAGTACCGCCCGTAGGAATCATCTTATATTTTTCAATCATAGCCGCTGCAAAAGCACTGTCCTCGGCAGAATAATTGTTGTAGTAACGCTCCATTCCTGTAAGGCCAAAGCCTAAAAGAGTACGTATTACGTCTTCTCTCTCGTGTTTTTCAAAAGTAGCCAGACCTATACGTTTATGAAAATGGGCTAATGAAGTGACCGCCCCGGCTTTTTTCATCAATGGAAGCAATTCCTCGGCCTCCCATTCATAATGAATACCTAATTCATCAAGAGCAGGATAAATGTACTTTCTCCACAGCTCACCAGCAGTATACTCAGGACAAAGCCTCACCAATTCCTTCATGACATCGTAGCGGTCAGGGTGCTCGCCTGAAGCATGAGATTTTACATTTTCATAGGAAAGATTCATTCCCATACGCTGAATATAGGCAACGGTTTCCTCTGTACCCGATTCCTTCAGGACACGTATTTTACGGTAAAGCTTCTGAAAAGCCTCACTCTCAGGATCAAAGCCAATACTTACTATATGCAAATCACGCCCACGATAGGCGACACTCATCTCCATAGCGTACATCGTTTCAAGACCAAGCCTTTTTGCAGCCGCCAAGGATTCCTCACAGCCACTTATATTATCATGGTCAGTGATAACATACGCCTTGAGGCCACGTTCCTTTGCCAGCTCTGCAATACCGCTAGGGGTATAGGTACCATCTGAAATTGTGGAATGCACATGTAAATCTATCATCCGCTAAAACCTCATCCCATGAAATTACAGCTTAAACTTTACAATTTCCTGCTGAAGCTGCTGTGCTAATTCAGCCATACTACGGCTGGAAGTAGATATCTCATCCATCATAGCTGCCTGCTCTTCTGTTGCAGCTGAAACATTTTCTGCTTCCATAGAAGAATTATCACTAAGCTTGCTCACATCTGCCAAAGCCTCACCAATAGAAATACTTCTATCGTTTACATGACGTACAGAACGGAGTGATTTATTCATCTGCTGGCACATTTCATCAATCAGGTCACCAATTTTCTTAAATTCTTCACCAGTCTGTTCTACTACACGATTACCCTGCTTAATTTCTTCGCTGTTCTTCTCCATAGCAGTCACAGCCATATTGGTATCTTCCTGAATACTGCCAATAATAGAGGCAATATTTCTAGTAGCCTCCTCTGACTGCTCTGCCAGCTTCTTTACCTCAGTAGCTACTACCGCAAAGCCACGTCCAGCTTCACCTGCACGAGCCGCCTCAATAGCCGCATTCAAAGCCAAAAGATTTGTCTGACCTGCAATATTGGCAATGGTATCGACCACCTGGCCAACCTCAGTAGAACGCTCACCCAGCTTTATCACAACATTGGAGGATGACTGGATATTACGGGAAATTTCTTCCATAGATACTACTGCCTTAGAAACTACACTTTGACCTTCCTTAGCACCTCGAATACTGTCATCTGCCGCCTTTTTCATCAGCTCTGCTTCCTCTGACATACTTGCTACATGGAAACGCAGGCGGTCCATCATCTGATTTACTTCTTCCAGCTTCATTCTCTGTTCGTTGCTGTTCTGTGCCATAGTAGTAGCACTTTCAGCCACTGCCCTGACACTATCCGCGGTCTGAGTAGCACTGATGGTAAGCTCCTCACTGGAAGATGCAACCGAAGAAGATGAGTCTGAAATGCTCCGCATGAGATTGCGGAGAGAGGATTTCATCTTGTTAGTATCTGAGGCGAGTCTATCCAGCTCGTCATTACCATTAACAGGCAAATCTGAAATTCCTAAATTTCCCTTTGCTATATCAGAAATAGCATTTACGACTTTCTCTACTGAATCCATTTTACTATTAACAATTTTATTTATAACAAAGCTGGAAATTAAAAGCAGAATCAAAGTAACCAACGCTGTAGATTTAAGGAAATCATACTCCCTTTGCTCAATTGCAGAGGATGGCACACCATAAAAGAGCATACCGACTACTTCAGATTTTGCATTACGTAAAGGGATGTAGCACGCGAAATAGCTTTCACCATTTATTTTAGTAGGCAGGCTATAATTCTCACCGTTCTTTATAACCTTGTCAATTACTTCTGGATTAGCCGTAGTGCCGACAATAGGCCGAGAATTTTCATCCAAAATAGTGGTAGCAGTTCTAGTATCATTGGTAAAGATAGTTACCGCTGAATCATTGGCAAACGTCTCTAGATAAGATGCATCGTCCTCCATCAGCTGTTCACCTTTATAGAGTCTGCCCTGACGAAGCTCCCAGCTGCCTGGAAAACAAGCCTCAATAAAGTTGTCCACATAATGAACACCAGTCTGAACTCTTTCCATATAAACAGTCTCTAGACTTTCTCTGGCACTATAAAAGCCTGTAAAAAATACCATCAAGCAAGAAGCAATTAAACATACTTCAACAAACAAAGTTGCTTTAAACCGCAAACTCATGTCCCCAAAATTCACAAAAATCACTCCCCAAGGAAATAAATAGAAAACATGATATTATTTTACCATATTTTCAACCAAAAGTACATAGCTATTATGATAAATAATGAAATATTTTGATAATTAAAAAAGAAATCTTCATATTTTTCTTACATCATATCTTTTGCATGAAAAAAATTATAGACCGATTCTGCTGAATTTCTGCTCATTCCCTTTAAGGAAGCCATTTCCTCCACCTCAGCCACCTTTATTTTGTCTATGGAAGAATAATGCTCCAAAAGAATATTACGTCTCTTAGGGCCGATTCCCTCTATATTATCAAGTATAGAAACCATGTTTCTCTTACGGCGGAGACTCCTATGGAAAGTAATTGCAAAGCGGTGTGCTTCATCACGTATTCTCTGAATAAGGTAAAGTGCCTGACTGTCACGAGGTAAAATCACAGGTTCAGACTCTCCCTCACAGAAAATTTCCTCCTCACGCTTGGCAAGGCCCACCACTGGAACATCAATATGTCCTGCACCACGGATTATTTCCAAAGCAGAACTTAACTGTCCCTTACCGCCATCAATGACAATTAAATCAGGCAAATCTATATCCTTCTTGCCATAACGTCTTGTCGTAACCTCACGCATGGAAAGAAAATCATCAGGCTTTCCCTCGGTGCTTTTTATCTTAAAACGGCGGTACGCACTTTTCTTCGGCATACCATTTTCAAAAACCACCATCGAAGCAACAGTTTCCTGTCCCTGATTATGAGAAATATCAAAGCACTCCATCAGTACAGGTGGATTCTTTAACCCAAGATATTTGCCTAATTCATTAACTGCCCCAATAGTCTTAGCATCAGGAGGAACTAATTCTGCCAGCTGATATTCCATTTCCCGCTTTACATCCTGCATGGAAACCCTGACATTTTCCCTCACCTTACGCACAGCATTCAGCTGGTCACGCAAACGGGCAGCCAATTCAAAATCCAAAACCTCTGCCGCCTTCAGCATACGTTTTTCCAAATCCTTATCCAGTTCCTTAGATTTACCATCCAAAAACATGCATACGTCCTTTATGAGTGAGCGGTATTCTTCCTTTGAAACCTTCTCAGCACAGGGAGCAAGACAACGCTTTATATGGTACTCCAAGCAAGGTCTGTCAGGCAGATTACGGCAGGTACGAAGAGGAAAAAGCTTTCTCAGAAAATCCAAACTGCTGTGAAGTGCTTCCACATCAGTAAAAGGCCCGTAGTATTTACCGCCATCAGGCAATTTTTTACGGGTAATCATAAGACGTGGAAAATCCTCATTCAGACTCACCTTCAAATAAGGATAGGTCTTATCATCCTTAAGACTGATATTATACTTAGGCCGATATTTCTTAATGAGATTGCACTCTAAAATCAAAGCCTCTATTTCTGAACCAACAATAATAACATCAAAATCCACAATACGGGCCACCATAGCCTTGACCTTGACAGAATGATTTTTGTGACTGCGAAAATACTGGGTAACTCGATTTTTTAAGCTGATAGCCTTTCCCACATATATGATGGTACCATCCTTATCCTTCATGATGTACACACCTGGTACATGTGCCAAAAGACTGAGCTTTTCTTCAATTATCTCATTCATAAGCTTTCCCTAATTTATTTTTCGTCTAATAACGGCTGAAGGAATTTTCCTGTGTAGGACGCCTTAACCTTTACAATTTCCTCTGGTGTTCCAGTAGCTACAATCGTACCGCCCCTGTCACCACCTTCTGGCCCTAAATCAATAATATGGTCAGCTGTTTTTATTACATCGAGGTTATGCTCAATGACAATAACCGTATCACCGCCATCGACCAATCTCTGCAAAATTCCCAATAATTTATGAATATCTGCTGAATGCAGGCCTGTGGTTGGTTCATCGAGAATATACACCGTTTTTCCTGTTGAGCGACGGCTTAATTCTGTTGCCAGCTTTACTCTCTGTGCCTCACCACCGGAAAGAGTTGTAGCAGGCTGACCTAACTTCACATAGCCAAGACCTACATCCTGCATTACCTTTATTTTATTGTAAATCTTAGGTACATTTTCAAAGAAAACTACTGCTTCTTCAATAGTCATATTAAGTACATCAGAAATAGATTTTCCCTTATATTTTACCTCTAATGTCTCATGATTATATCTGTCACCATGACACACTTCGCAAGGCACATAAACATCAGGCAAAAAGTGCATTTCAATCTTGATGATACCATCACCCTTGCAGGCTTCACAGCGTCCCCCCTTGACATTAAAGCTGAAACGTCCCGGCTTATAGCCCCGCATTTTACCTTCACTTGTCTGACTGAAAAGTGTACGGATTGCATCAAAAACTCCTGTATAGGTAGCAGGATTTGAACGTGGAGTTCTGCCGATAGGCGACTGGTCAATATCTATCACCTTATCAATAAATTCCATACCTAAAAGCTCTTTGAATTTTCCCGGCTTGCCCTTAGTTTTGTATAATTTTGAAGCTATGCCCTTATAGAGAATTTCGTTTATCAGCGTACTCTTGCCACTTCCTGATACACCTGTTATTACAGTAAATGTTCCCAAAGGGAATTTCACAGAAATATTCTTTAAATTATGCTCTGTTGCACCCTTTATTTGTAAAAAGTTTCCATTTCCTGACCTTCTAATTTCTGGTACAGGAATAAATTTCCTTCTGCTTAGATATTGTCCAGTTATAGAATTTTCTATCTTTTTTATTTCCTCTGCTGTTCCCTCTGCTACGACATAACCGCCATTTGAGCCAGCTCCCGGACCAATATCTATAATGTGGTCAGCGGCATACATTGTATCCTCGTCATGTTCAACAATAACGAGAGTGTTGCCTAAATCCCTTAAATTTTTTAAAGCAGTTAAGAGTTTTTCGTTATCCCTCTGATGTAAACCGATACTTGGCTCATCAAGAATATAAAGTACGCCTACAAGACCTGAACCAATCTGAGTTGCCAGCCTTATACGCTGTGCTTCACCGCCAGACAGGGTTCCTGCCGCTCTTGATAAGGTCAGATATTCCAAGCCAACTGTTATGAGAAATCCCAGCCTTGCATGAATTTCCTTCATAATCTGTTTAGCTATTTTAGCTTCCTTTTCAGTAAATGACCTTTCTGCCTCAGTAAAGAAATTATCGCAGTCACGAACAGTAAGATCAGTTACTTCATTGATATTCTTTTCCCCTACCGTAATAGATAAAACCTCTGGCTTTAAACGTGCTCCCTTGCAGACCGGACATGGTGATTCAGTCATGTACTGTTCGTAATTTTCCCTCATCATATCGGAATCTGCTTCCTTATAACGACGGGTCAGCATAGGCATAATTCCTTCAAAGGTTTTCTGATGAATCTTGTACACGCCAAACATATTTTCATAACCAAAGCTGATTATTTCATCACCAGTACCATAGAGTAATTTATCCTGAATTTCTTCGCTTAATAAATTCCAAGGTGTATCTAAATCGTAGCCATGCTTTTCCAAATAAGCGCCCATCTGACACATAGCATAAGATTTTGTATTAATGCCAATAACCTGAATTGCCCCCTGTGCGAGACTTAGATTTTTATCCTGCAAAATTAAATCCAAATCAAATTCCATATTACTGCCAAGGCCACTGCAGGCAGGACAAGCACCAAAAGGACTATTAAAAGAAAACATTCTCGGAGCAATTTCCGGCAGGCTGATACCGCAGTCTACACAGGCGAAATTCTGACTGAACATCATTAATTCGCCATCGACAATCTGAACGTAAACAACCCCTTCACCCAATTTCAAGGCTGTTTCCATCGATTCTGCCAAACGCTGGCGGATACCTTCACGAATAGCTAATCTGTCTACTACTACCTCAATAGTATGCTTTTTTGTTTTTTCTAATTTTATTTCATCACCATCATCAAGGTTATACATTACATCATCAATGCGCACCCTGCTAAAGCCTTCACGATGAATATTCTCCAAAACCTTTTTGTGCTCACCCTTTTTACTGCGGATAACCTGTGCTAAAATGAGCAGTTTTGTTTTTTCTTCTAAAGCTAAAAGCTTGTCCAGCATTTGGTCGATAGTCTGCTGATTAACCGGCTTGCCGCACTTAGGACAATGCGGATGACCTGTACGGGCAAAAAGAAGTCTTAAATAATCATAAATTTCAGTAACAGTACCCACAGTTGAACGAGGATTTCTGCTAGTAGTCTTCTGGTCAATGGAAATCGCTGGTGAAAGTCCCTCTATATAATCTACATCCGGCTTATCCATCTGGCCTAAAAACTGACGAGCATAGGAAGATAAGGATTCTACGTATCTTCTCTGTCCCTCTGCATAAATCGTATCAAAAGCAAGTGATGATTTACCACTGCCACTCAGTCCCGTAATAACCACCATTTTGTCACGAGGAATATCCACGTTAATATTCTTTAAATTATGCTGTCTTGCCCCTTTAATTCTTATGTATTTTTCCATTTTTAGTCCCCATGCTTTCCTGCAATTCAAATATCATATCACGTAATTCTGCGGCTCTTTCAAATTCGAGATTTCTTGAAGCCGCCTGCATTTCCTTCATCAATGTTTTTAAGAGATTTTCCTTTTCCTTCTTAGTAAGCTTTTTACCCGGTCTTTTTGCTTTTTCTTCCTTAGTTTTAACCTTATAGCCAGCAGCGCCCTCAGCTACCTTCATAACTCCATCATAATCAGCATCGACCTTGGTTAATTCAATTAAATCCTTGATTGGCTTAATAATAGTTTTAGGAACAATACCATGCTCCTTATTAAATTCTTCCTGCACACTGCGCCTGCGTTCTGTTTCCTCTATTGCCCTTGCCATGGAATCAGTGATACGGTCAGCATACATTATTACCTTGCCTTCTGCATTTCTTGCCGCTCTGCCTATGGTCTGAATAAGTGATGTATCGGAGCGTAAAAAGCCTTCCTTGTCCGCATCAAGAATAGCAACCAAAGATACCTCTGGCATATCAAGACCTTCTCTTAGAAGATTAATTCCCACCAGCACATCAAATTTACCTAAACGCAATTCCTTGATAATTTCTGCTCGTTCAATGGTGGCAATATCTGAATGCAAATATCTTACCTTTATCTTCATTCCCTTCAAATAATCAGTAAGATTTTCCGCCATTTTTTTCGTAAGAGTCGTAACTAAAACACGCTGATTTTTTTCTATTCTCTGATGAATTTCGCCCAGCAAATCATCCATCTGACCTGTCAGTGGTCTTACCTCAATCACAGGATCGAGAAGTCCCGTTGGTCTTATTATCTGCTGAACTACCTGACTTGCTTCTCCCAATTCATACTTAGCAGGAGTTGCCGAAACATAAACTATCTGATTAATTCTTTCAACAAATTCCTCAAATTTAAGTGGTCTGTTGTCAAAGGCAGATGGAAGCCTGAAACCGTTATTTACCAACGATTCCTTTCTTGACCTGTCGCCTGCGTACATCGCCCTGAGCTGTGGCATAGTTACATGAGACTCGTCCATTACTATCAGAAAATCCTCTGGAAAATAATCAAGCAAGGTAAAAGGAGCCTCACCCGGCTTTCTCTGTGTCAAATGCCTTGAATAATTTTCTATGCCTGAGCAGTAGCCCATTTCCTGAATCATTTCCAAATCGTATTTCGTTCTCTGTCCTATGCGCTGTGCTTCAAGAAGCTTGCCATTTTTAGTGAAATACTCCACCTGCTCTTCCATTTCCTGACGAATTGTTTCCATCGCCTGCTCTAATTCTTCCTGTGGCGTAACATAATGAGAAGCAGGGAATATCATGGAATGCAGACGCTCACACTGAATTTCGCCTGTCAAAACGTCAAATTCCACAATACGCTCAATTTCGTCGCCAAACAGCTCTATGCGTACACCCCGATTATTGTAACCAGCAGGAAAAACCTCTATCACATCGCCACGTACTCTGAAATGACCTCTTTCAAGCACCATGTCGTTTCTCTCATACTGTATGGCTACAAGTCTTTTTAGTATAAAATCCCTGTCTATTTCCTGATTTTTGTGCAGGGAAAGAACCATTTCGTGATAGCTTTCAGGAGAACCCAAGCCATAGATACATGAAACAGATGCCACGATAATGACATCCCGTCTTTCAAATAATGAGCACGTAGCAGAATGACGCAGTTCATCAATTTCATCGTTTATGGCCGCGTCCTTTTCGATATATGTATCGGTAGAAGCAATATATGCCTCTGGCTGATAGTAATCATAGTAGCTGACAAAATAGCCTACGTAATTATCAGGGAAAAACGCCTTGAACTCACTCGCCAGCTGTGCCGCTAAAGTCTTATTATGAGCAATAACCAAGGTAGGCTTCTGTACCTTCTCAATTAATTTGGCAATGGTAAAAGTCTTGCCAGTACCAGTAGCACCCAAAAGCACCTGTGCTATCTGACCATTTTCTACACCTGCCGCCAAATCATCAATTGCCTGTGGCTGATCTCCCATCGGTGCAAAGGGAGAAACCACCTTAAACGGAATTTTTACTTCTGTATTTACTGTATTTAGCTTCGGTACTGCCATCCTACTCACTCCCCCATATATAAAGAAACACCCCTGGGGGTGAACAGTCCCAAGGGTCGTCTCTATTGCACGATAACTCTTATGCTTTTCAATTTCTTAATCCATATCTTAAATTAATTTTACCACAGTTGCAAATCACTGTCAAGTATGCCATATTTGTTTATCATAAGCAATATTTTGCTACCAGTACAATAAGTGGTAACGCAATTAAGGTTCTCTCAACAAAAATTACAAACAGCTTTGGAATATTTAAGCCAACACCGCTCTTAACAATGATACTGCCTACCTCAGTAAGATAAATAATCTGTACCAGAGACAGGGAAGCAATTACAAAGCGGGTTTCCAATGGCAGGGTTGGGCTGGTAATCAATGCTGGAATGAACATATCAATAAAACCAACTAAAGTAGCAGGTGCCACATCAAAAGCATTTGGTACGCCCAGCATATTCATGTACGCACCCATAGGATATGCTACGGTATGGAAAATTGTTGTATAATTTACCAGCAGAGTACCGATACTGCCCCATGCAATAACGATAGGAATCAGGTCCATGAGAATGCCGACCATCATGTCAAAGCCAACCCTGAAAGCCTTCATAAGAGTAAAGCTTTCTGCTCTCTCCAAAGCACCCATAAAAGACCACTTAACAAGAGAAGTATCCTTTGGCACTTCCTCATTCAGATTCTTCTTGCCCTGATAATATTCATTTTCTATGGTTGCCATAGGTGGAATACGAACACCGATAATAGCCAGCAGGACACCAATTGCAGTAATTGTACCATACATCAAAAGGAAATGTGAACTTACTTCCAAGGTCTCCGCAACTACCATACAGAATGGAATGGATACCAGTGAGAAGTTAGTCATAATAGAAGCCGCTTCTCTTCTTGTGTAGTAACCGCTGTGATACTGACCAGAGGTCAAAAGTACAGAGGTATTAGAGGATGCCAGCCATGAAGCAATAAGGTCGATGGATGCACGCCCAGGCACATGGAACAGAGGACGGATTACCGGCTTCATGATAATACCGAAAAACTCCATAATACCGCAGTCTGTCAAAAATGGCATTGCAAAGCTCAGAATGACAGCCAAACCAATCAGAGTGTAGGAAAGACCAATCATAGTACCGCCTACATCCTCACTGCGGATAGCCTCAGGGCCTACCTCAAACATTACACACACAGTAACAAACAGAGCCACCAGACGAGTTATCAGATAAAGCTTTGATACCACGAAAAGCTCTGTAACAGCAGGATTGTTCTTGACAAAATGAGGATGGAACAAAGTCGCCAAAAGGCCGCCGATAGAAGACACACCCACAATAGCCAAAAGAAGCATAGGGCAGTTATCCACAACAAAATTCTCTACGGCACTTACTAATACGCCGAGAACTGTGGAAAAAGCCGCATCTTCACTGCCGATAGGACACATGAAAAGGAAAATACCTAAACCTGAGCCCAAAATGAAAACCAAAATATTTCTTAAATTCATAAAAATAGTATTACCTGCCTCACATCAAAAATTTACAAACAAGCACTTTATATTTTAACACAATATGAAAAAATATCAATATATTTTTCAAAAAAAAATGGTTATTCCACCTAAAAAAGCAGAATAACCACAATGTTATTAATTATTTGATTAATTATGCGGAAGCCTTCTTGAGCAGTTCTACAGTATGAGCAGCAACCATATCTGGAGTTACTTCCCGGGCAGTAGCAACACCGCTCTCAATAGCAGCCTGAGCTACCGCACGAGCTACGGTAGGAGCTACACGCTCATCGAATGGGCTTGCAATTACGTTATCCTCGCTGATATCCTTCTCATCAATGAGGGAAGCAATAGCCTTAGCTGCAGCAATCTTCATCTCAATGGTGATATCCTTAGCACGAACATCAAGCGCACCACGGAAGATACCTGGGAAAGCTAACAGGTTGTTTACCTGATTTGGGAAGTCGGAACGGCCAGTGCAAACGATACGGGCACCAGCAGCCTTTGCCTTGTCAGGCATAATCTCAGGAGTTGGGTTAGCCATAGCCATGATAACTGCATCCTTGTTCATGGACTTAACCATTTCCTCAGTTACACAGTTAGCAACGGAAACACCTACGAATACGTCAGCACCCTTCAGAACATCTGCTAAACCGCCCTTTTCCTTGGTCAGGTTGGTAATTTTAGCGATTTCGTCCTTGTAAGGATTCATACCTACTGGACGGCCCTCATAGATAGCACCCTTGGTATCGCACAGCAGAATGTGCTTGGTACCTACTGCCTGCAGGAGACGGGTGATAGCCATACCAGCGGAACCTGCACCATTAACAACAATCTTTGCATCCTCGAACTTCTTGCCGATAAGCTTGAAAGCGTTCATCATAGCAGATACGCATACGATAGCAGTACCATGCTGATCATCATGGAATACAGGAATGTTCATCTTCTCACGAAGACGGTTCTCGATATCGAAGCACTCAGGAGCCTTGATATCCTCTAAGTTGATACCGCCGAAGGATGGCTCAAGCATCTCAACGGTACGTACAATCTCATCTACATTCTGGGAGTTCAGGCAGATAGGAACAGCGTCAACACCTGCGAAACCCTTAAACAGAATAGCCTTGCCTTCCATAACAGGCAGACCAGCACCAGCACCGATATTGCCCAGACCTAATACTGCGGAACCATTGGTAACAACTGCTACCATGTTGGACTTGCTGGTATAATCATAAATCTTATTATAATCGTCCTTAATCTCAAGGCATGGAGCTGCAACGCCTGGGGTGTAAGCTAAAGTCAAATCCTTGTTAGAAGCAAGGTCAACCTTACTTGCTACTTCCAACTTGCCATGATTTTCCTGATGAAGTGCCAAAGCTTCCTTATCAACTGCGTTAAACTTATTCATTCCCTACACTCTTCTTTCTTTTCCATCTCGTACACACGTTTGTTTACACACACACTACAAAAACTGTATACCTTAAAATTAATACTTTTGCAAAACTTAGAATACAGGGGATATTATACCTAATCACTTCGGAAAATGCAAGTATTATTTGTAAACATTTTACGTTTTTACAGCAAAAAAAATATATTCAGAATAATTCAGACAATTTAACGTATTGATTAGATTTATTAATTTTGTTTGTGAATTATTTCTCATAATCCATACCTAAGTTTTCCGATAAAACAATACACCGTATTTTACACCTTTTACGGCAAAAAAGAACGGCTCCCGCCGCGCGACGGAAACCGCTTGTTAAATCTATTATCTTTACCGTTATTTTACGAACCGGATTTCAGGCCTGTGGAAGATATGGTACTGCTACTTTATCTACGCCTTCTGGGTCTTCTGCAATCCATTCAGCATAGGTTTTACCGCTTGCAGCTACGGTCTTGCCCAAATCAACCAGGAACTGAGGAATTTCTGTTTCAAAAAGCACGCCAACTTCTCTGCCGAATACCTCCTCGCCCTGACGGTCATTGCCGTTTACAGTCAGCAGGAAAGCACTCTGACGGTCACGCACCGCCCCTCTGAAGCCGATAGGAGCCAGCTGAGGTGTTGCACAGGAAGCAGGACAGCCGGAAATATGAATAGCAGGCAGAGCATAATATGGCAATTCTGCCGCCTCAACAGCTTGTATACATTCTCTGAGAAGTGCCTGAGAATCACGAACACCTACCTGACAGATAGAAGATCCAATGCAGGAGGATGCCATTTCAAACTGATTTCTTGCACTGTCATCAGCTGTCATATCAATGAACTTCTGAGCTTCTTCAGCGGTAAGATTGATAATGTATGCAGTTTCCTCTGGGGAAAGACGGATTTCACCAGCTTCTATCTCCTGTAATGCATCACTTACCTTGCAGAAGGTTTCAACCTTAGGAATACCGCCATGTGGATGCCATACAACTGTATAAAGACCATCCTGCTTCTGAGGAAGTGCACGGACATTATCAATGGTGCCATTTCCCTTCTTGGTAATCTCAGGAACAGTCACTTCGTACTTAAATTCTTCTGGGTCAATGGTCTTCTTTACTTCCTCAACCTTTGCCTGGAAAATCTCACGATACTTTTCAGGACCTCCTACACGCTCCTGCATATAACGGCTGCGGTTCTTCGCACGATTCTTGTAGTCGGAATTTTCACGGAATACCACCCACATAGCATAAACGTAAATCAGAATGTCTTCCTTTTCTACTGCCTCTGCTACCTTTACGCCTACCTTTGGATTTGGTCCGATACCGCCAGCACTGTATACATCAAATTTTCCATCAGGACGGGCTACAAAACCCAAATCACGCATAGTTGCATGAGGTACGTTCTTAGGAGAACTGGAAAAACCGATTTTGTACTTGCGAGGAAGCTTTTCCATATTGATGAACTTCATAGCGTACTGACCAGCAATCTCAGCATAAGGCATTACATCAAAATATTCATCCTTATCTATGCCCGAGAGCGGAGAACAGGTAGTATTGCGTGGAAAGTCACCGCCACCGCCGACAGTAACAATGCCTGCATCAAGAGCACCTTCCATAATATTGCAGGTAGCCTCAAGATTCAGATTATGCAGCTGTACTGTCTGGCAGGTAGTAAAATGCACCTTATTTACATTATACTTGCGAATAGATTCTGCCATATAAGCCATCTTTTCCTTAGTAAGACGGCCTGCTGGCAAACGAAGGCGAAGCATACTAAGCTTTACATCATCACCTTTTTGGGCATAGCTTCCAAAACGGCCAGAAATGCCTTTATACTCATTACGTTTCATCTCACCAGCATAATACTTGGCAGCTGCTTCCTTAAAAGTCTGTAATTCAGGCTTCCATGACTGTGGCTCAATAATCTTCATAATTTCCTCTCCTTAGTATTTGAAAAATATTTAATCATCCATTGACTCATCATAATGCAAAGCTGAATTTTTACCGCTGGACTTAACGGTATAAAGAGCCTTATCAGCTTTATCTATTAAACTATAGAAATTGATACCATCATCTGGGTAAACGATGTAGCCAACTGACGCCGTTACCGGAATATCAGGACAGAGCATATTGCATGTTTCGTGAATATAATCAATCAGAGATTCCAGCTTGCCTTGCAGTTCCTCTCTTTCAAAACCGTAGTACATCATGAGGAATTCGTCACCGCCGATACGTCCAAGGATTGAATTATCACCGAAAAATTCCCCGAAAACAGCCGCTACACAAATAAGTATGTCATCACCTACTGCGTGGCCCATAGTATCATTGACCTGCTTGAAATTATCCAAATCAACAAAAATCACCGCTGCATTTTCATTAGGATAAGCCTTGATATGCTCCTCCATCAGCTGTACTGTATAGGAACGGTTGAATAAGCCCGTCAGGCTGTCAGTTGCCGCCAGACGCTCCAGCTCTTTCTCTCTCTGCTTGGTATCATCTATATCATAAACAAGGAAATAGAGCCAAATATCATCATCAGGGTCCATACGGAAAGGATTTGCTACCAGTCGGAACCACTTAGGAGTACCATTATACATGCGCTGATATTCAAGTACCAGCGTACTTTCATCCTTCTCCAGCAACTCAAGCAGGCGCTCCCTATTGAAGAAATTCAAGAATTTCTCCCTGTGGTCAGGCATGATAAGCTGATTGCCCATCTTATCAATATAATCTGTATATGTATGGAATTCGACACCAGCCTCTGCACAAAGCTGTTCCTTACTGTTATCTTCTACGAGGAAATTGCTCGTCAAGTTTATGGTAAGGTCATACATCGCCTGCTTCAAGAGAGCTTCTCGCACATGCTGATTATACTTATTCTGATTTCTTTCATCTATACTGCTGGTAATGTTTTTATAAGTGCCTATGATATGCCCTAGATGGCCATTATCATCCCTGAGTGACTGACAGGTAACAGAGAACCATATCAGCTTTCCATCTGACTGTATAAGCGGAAATTCCAAATCCCTGTTGCTTAAATCTACGCCATTAAGCATTTTTTCGGCATAACGCACAAAGCTTTCCTTGTAATCAGCAGGAAAATCATACTTACGCACAAAACCATAAGGAAAATCCTCAAATACAGTTTCATTCTGATCAAGAAAATCTATGCCTGGGTGAATGGATTTTTTATCAACATCTGTGTATATGGTACAGGTACAGTCAAGTATATTCCAATCCCAATAATTAACCTTGTTCTGCTTCATAGCCGCCTGCAAACGCAAACGCTGATAATGCTGCTCAGTAACGTCGAGGAAAGACACATAGAAATACTTATACTCACCATCATAGCGGAGATAAAAACAGTTCGCCTTATACATGACAATATGTCCATCAGGCTTTACATAACGGCCCCTGTTAATACATCCCTTCGGCAGTGCATTCTCAGCCATAGTAAACATATCTAAATAACTGTATACATCATCAGGATAAATACACTCTGCCAGGTCATCCTTAGCCAATATTTCTTCTATGTCCCCAAAGCCAGTCAGCTGACAGAATTGTTCGTTACACCACGAAACCCTCACTCTTGAATTGCGTAACTTCAATACTGCAACAGGTCCCAAAATATTATCCAGCATTTCCAGGGTTATTATATTTTTCTCAATCAAGTCCTGTATGAAATAACCTGTCATAAAAACATCATCCTCTATCCATCCCTAATTTCTCTAAGTCTGCAAAGTGTTGTGAAAAAACAACAATTGTCTTTATAGTTTATTATATCACACTTTTTAGAAAATTTCATCATTTATATAAAAGATTTTTCCTAATATTACAAAAAAAGAACCAGTCATTAAATAACTGATTCTTTAAATTGCTAGCTAAAATTAAAACTCAACCTTCTTGCCCTGTTTCATGCGGTCATGAAATTCTGCAATAGCTGCAAAAAGAGCATCACTGGAAGAATTAAGTGCGGTTTCGCAAGAATCCTGAACTACACCGATAATAAAGCCAACACCTACTGCCTGCATAGCAATATCATTGCTGATACCAAACAGAGAGCATGCCATAGGAATAAGGAGCAGGGAACCGCCAGCTACACCTGATGCACCGCATGCACCTACAGTAGCCAGTACAGAAAGGATAATAGCAGTAGGAACATCTACCTGAATGCCCAGTGTATGAGCAACTGCCAGAGTCATTACAGTAATGGTGATAGCCGCACCTTCCATATTGATGGTAGCACCTAATGGAACGGATACGGAATAGAAATCCTCGTCAAGACCAAGCTTCTTGCAGAGAGTCATATTAACAGGAATGTTTGCAGCAGAGCTTCTGGTAAAGAAAGCTGTAACACCGCTTTCCTTCAGGCAACGGAAAACTAATGGATATGGATTGCGCTTCAGGAAAATATAACCAATCAGTGGATTTACAATGAAAGCCATAACAAACATGGTACCTACCAGAACAGCCAGCAGAACACCATAATCTGCAAAGATAGCCAGACCACTCTCAGCAACAGAGGAGAATACCAGACCCATGATACCGAAAGGAGCAACCTGAATAATCCATGCAACAGCCTTAGCTACTACACTGGCAAAATCAGAAATTACCTTGCGGGTAGAATCATTTGCTAACTTCTTGAAAGCTAAACCAAAGATAATTGCCCAGGTAAGAATACCTACATAGTTTGCATTCATCAGAGCAGCCACAGGATTTGCTACCATATTAGTAATGATAGTAGACAGTACCTGACCGATACCGCTTGGAGCCGCATCACTTACAGCATCAGTAAGAGTCATGGTAACAGGGAAAACGGTGCTGAATAAAACAGCGGAAGCTGCCGCTAAAAGAGTACCAATTACATACAGCATAATAACGGTTTTGAAACGGGAACCAATGTTACCGCTGGCATTAGTAAGCGCACCGATAATCAGAATGAATACCAAAACTGGTGCTACGCCCTTCAACAGGCCAACAAACACCTTACCAAACATAGGCACCAGAGAATTATCTGGAATCATTACACCCAGAATAGCACCGACACAGAGACCGATGACAATACGGATAAGCAGATTGATACTCTGCCACCACTCGATAGTACTTTTCATTAGAAAGAAACCCCTTCACTAAATATTTCGTCACGTACAAGACAACTGACCTTTTCTATTTTAGTCATTGAAACAACAAATGTCAAGCCATATAGCCCATCTTTAAAGAAAAAGTACAATGTTTTTAAGATTTTGTACGTATACAATAGACAGTCTTTACTAAAAAGATAAAGGAGCTGACTTTCATCAACTCCTAAATCACATATATTAATTTTTATTTTTCATCCATGATAGCTTCAGGACCAGAAGCACCAGTACGTATACGAACTGCATTAGCTAATTCATAAACGAAAATCTTACCATCGCCAGGCTCACCAGTCTGTAAAACTGACTGTGCTACATCAATAACCTTTTCGGCAGGAATTTCACAAACAACAGTCTCTACCTTTACCTTTGGCAGAAGGCTGATATCGTAAGTCTTGCCACGATATACCTCACGATGCCCCTTCTGAATACCACAGCCGAAAACCTGGCTGACAGTCATGCCCTGAACACCAATTTCATTAAGTGCATCCTTAAGCTCATCCAGCTTATTAGCACGAGTAACAATATCTATCTTTGTCATCTTCATGATGTTTTCCCCCTATTTTTCCAGGAATTACTTGAAAGCAGGTGATATAGTCTCAGCCTTGAGAGAAGAAGCACCCAGCTCATTGCTCATGCTGCCACCTAAGAGGCTGCCACCCAGTAATGGGTTGATGTATGCACTCTGACCATGCTCAGCGGAGTCAAGACCAGTAACCTCAGCCTTAGCACCAACACGAACAGACATGAATGCACTGATGATACGATAAAGAATGTAGGAACCAACAATAGCTAAACCATAAGCTACAACAGTGGAAATCAGCTGAGCTACCAGCAGGTCGGAGCTGCCATAGAACAGACCATCTGCACCATCAGGATTGATAGCGGTAGTTGCCCAAAGACCAGTTGCGATAGAACCCCAAGTACCACCAATACCATGAACACCGAAAGCATCAAGGGAATCATCGTAACCAAGCTTTGTCTTCAGAACAGCTACAGAGTAGTAACAGATAACACCACCAACAAGACCGATAATAACAGCAGGAATAGCTTCAACATAACCAGCGGCAGGAGTAATAGCAACCAGGCCAGCTACACAGCCGGAAGCAGCACCTAATACAGTAGGCTTGCCATCGCGAACCCACTCAGTTAATACCCAGCCAACCAGACCAGCAGCAGCAGCAGCCTGAGTTACTACGAAAGCACTTGCAGCTAATTCACCAGCAGAAAGAGCGGAACCTGCATTGAAGCCGAACCAGCCGAACCACAGGAGAGAAGCACCTAAAACAACCATTGGCATATTGTGTGGAAGCATTGCAGTCTTGCCGTAGCCACGACGCTTGCCAAGAAGAATACAAATAGTAAGACCAGAAACACCGGAAAGAATGTGAATAACCAGACCACCTGCGAAGTCAAGAGCACCCAGCTGAGCTAAAACGCCGCCGCCCCATACCATGTGAGCCATTGGGTTGTAGATGAGAAGTGCCCACAGAAGGCTGAATACTACCAGAGCAGCAAACTTGATACGCTCTGCAAAAGCACCAATGATGAGGGCTGGAGTCAGGATTGCGAACATGCACTGGAAAGCTACAAAAGCCATCTCAGGAATAGTACCGCCATCGAGAATATTTAAGCCGATACCTGCAAGACCGAGCTTCTCAAAGCTGCCTACAAAACCAGGAATCAGACCAGAAGCGTCATCACCAAAAGCCATAGTGTAACCGATGAGCACCCACTCAACAGTAATCATACCAGCTATGAACAAGCTCTGCATGATGATATTCAAAACATTTTTACTGCGAACCATGCCGCCATAGAAGAAACCAAGAGCTGGAGTCATGATAAATACAAGAGCCGCACTTATCAGTACCCAAGCGGTATCGCCTGCATTAATTTCACTCATTTTAAGTCATCCTTTCTAAAAACAACTTCCTAAATAAACAACGGAATAATTGCGAAAAACAAAAGTGCCTGATTCTTCAAGCCAGCTATTAAATCCACTTAACAGCCAAGCTAGAAGCTTCAGACACCATTGTCTATCCTGCATTTGAAATTTGATATATCAAGTCAATCGGTAAAAACAAAAACCCACCAGAACTATCTTAGTTCCGATGGGCGCCTTTGCCTTTCGACATGTGTTATTATAGACTAAAAAAATTGTATTGTCAATAGGTATTTTTGTATTTTTTGAATGTATACAGATAAACATTTTTAGCGTAATGTTTTGCTATAAAAAAGCGTACTTTGCCATAATAAACCTGCCTAGTGTACTCTCATCTGCATAAATGACACTGCAACATCACGAAATCTTATAAAAACATCCACCATAGAGGGCATATTTTCCTGCAAATAACCAATAATCGGCTCTGCTATAACACCCAGCAAAACAGTTACACCCAAAGCTGCCGCTACACCGCTTCCCATAGATGTAAAAAACTCTGACAGAAAGATACGCAACGGACTAATCGTCAAAAAGAAGCTTTCAGCAAACATATTATTGAGAAGCTCCATATTCTCCTTCATATAATTAATTTTTCGCTTGCTACTTTGCATTTTTGCTGCTCTCCACCATGTTAATGAAATCCGCAACCCATTCGCTGATAATAGGCAGATTCATATCTACCACTAAACCCAAAAGGTAAATAAGCATGGTAAAAACCGCCGTAGCTCCCACCGTAAAACCGACGCCACGAACAAGACCAACAAAGAAGTTCATAACGAAAAGCCGCCGTTTATTACGCAAAAGCTCAAAATACTGACGCATTACCAAATTAAGCTGCTTTACATTACCATCTAATTCCTCAATAGAAACATTAGCTAATGAATTATCGTTACCGCCATTTAAAAACTTTTCAAATCTCTCATCCAATGATTTAAAACGCTCATCAAGTTCCTCAAGGAAATCCATTTTCAGAAATTCCCTTACCTTGTCCGTTATCTGCATTTT
>CALZDE010000008.1 GCA_945637225.1 uncultured Selenomonadaceae bacterium | reverse complement strand
GAATAAGGTACCCGCCACTTATAGAAGTGGGGGACATCTCTTAGTCGTTATATTCTGCCAAGGCTCCAAAATATGCCTTAGCATACGCTCTTTCCTGCTTAGTAGTAAAACCATGCATTCTGATAATCACATCTCTGAATGTTGGTTCTGGAATATCCTTCCTGAGATTAGAAAGCCAAAAGTGAAGTTCGGGATCAAGCTGTTTCATTACCACTATCTGAGTCGGAAAAATAAATTTGCCTGTTACCATGTAGATTCCCTGATGTATCTGCTCTATAGCATAACCATAATTTTTTAAAGCCTTAAAAACATCTCTAGGGTAGGTAATTCTGCATAGAGTAACAGTAATATCATCAGCCTTAATATCATCAACATGTTTACCATAAGCCTTATACAGGCTGGCATAAGCATTTGCCTTAAATACGGTATCTATGCTGAGAATATCATCCTCAGATTTATACTCCATAATATTATGACCACGAAATGCTGCACCAAGCTCATTGGCTATCTGAATTTCTCTATTTTTCTTGACCACCAGCAAATCTATTCTGATAGGCTGATGATTAAGGCGGTGCTCGTCTATCAACGTGATATCATCATCATTCTCAATAAATTCCAGCCCTATAGCACCATAGAATCCTGAATGCCAGTCTACATTGGATACAGTTTTTATTTTATTTTCTGCCACGTAATCACTTCCCTACACAAATTATACCATACCAGCAATCATTTAGCTATTATTTTCACTAAGCCAAAAGTATCTTCTTTATGTAAGTAACAGCTAACTCTATTTATTAACTACTTATCCACAGAAAAAATTTTTCAGGGAATTTACTCACATGATAATTCTATAAATCCTAACACATAAATATTGTGTCAATTCATTTATACGTGATGTAACATCCCATAACACCTGCTTGACAAGTGTTTTTCTGTTTTGTATTTTTATACATTTTATTTTATTTTTATACTCTTTTTATTCACATTTGATGTGGATAAGTAGTGAAGCTTTAAAACACAACATCTTGTGTTCCTGTTGACATAAATCACAAGATATAGTATAATGAACCAAAGATTTTACGAAAGATAAGTTAGTTTTTACATTGGAAGAAAAATGATTTTTATAAGGATGTGCTACAGAAAATATGCATAATATAAAGAAGCGTAATGGAGATGTTGTTCCATTCAACTCTAAAAAAATATCTGATGCCATCTACAAGGCTAATCTTGAATCTGTTGATGAGACCTTCTCCGCCAACCAGTTAGCAGCTATTACTGCTGAGGTAGTGGAGAATATTTCCGTAGAGGAAATACCATCTGTGGAATTTATTCAGGACACCGTAGAAAAGGTACTTATAAAAAATAATTATGCCAGCACTGCAAAAGCGTATATCCTGTATCGTGCTGAACACACAAAAATTCGTCAGGCACAAGGGGACCTGATGGATATTTACAATGAGCTTACCTTCAAAAATGCTGCTGATGCGGACATCAAGCGCGAAAATGCCAACATTGATGCTGATACCGCTATGGGTACCATGCTAAAGTATGGCTCTGAGGGTTCAAAGTACTACATTGATAATTACATCCTGCCAAAAGATATTGCCGCCGCTCACATTGACGGTGACATTCATATCCATGACAAGGACTTCTATATGCTCACTGAGACCTGTTGTCAGATTGACCTTCTGCATCTCTTTGCAAATGGCTTCTCCACTGGTCATGGCTATCTTCGTGAACCAAACGACATCCGCTCCTATGCGGCTCTGGCATGTATCGCTATTCAGGCGAACCAGAACGAAATGCATGGCGGTCAGTCCGTACCAAACTTTGATTATTCCATGGCTCCTGGTGTTGCTAAGACCTTCCGCAAGCAGTATTTTGAGCATTTAGCTTCCTTCTTCCGTTCTGTTTTCGGCATGAAGCTTACTGATGCACAGCTTTTGGCTAAGGAAATCCGCAAGCAGATTCAGATAGAGCTCACCATGGACAATGCGTCAGAGTATCGTGAGAAAGTTGTTTCCTTCCTGCCATTCCATCAGGAGACTCATAACTATCAGAGAATTTCTCCTACTCAGGCTGGCAGAGCGCATGATTTCGCTATTGAGGGTGCTATGGACACCACCGACAGAGCTACCTATCAGGCGATGGAAGCATTCGTTCACAACCTTAATACCATGAATTCCCGTGCTGGTGCTCAGGTGCCATTCAGCTCCGTCAACTACGGTACTGATACCTCCTCTGAGGCTCGCATGGTAATCAGAAATCTTTTAAAAGCAACCTACGCTGGTCTGGGTAATGGCGAAACTCCAATTTTCCCAGTACAGATTTTCAAAGTCAAGGAAGGTATTAACTACAATCCTGGCGACCCAAATTATGATTTATTTAAGCAGGCAATCAAGACTTCTGCTAAGAGACTTTTCCCAAATTTCAGCTTCCTTGATGCACCATTCAATCTCCAGTATTACAAGAAGGGTGACTACAATACCGAGGTTGCCTACATGGGATGCCGTACCAGAGTCATGGGTAATGTCTTTGATAAAAACAGAGAAATCACCTGTGGACGTGGTAATCTGAGCTTTACCAGTATCAATTTGCCACGACTGGCCTTGAAATCAAGAGACGAAAACGGCAAAGCAGATTTGAAGAAGTTCTACTCTGAACTTGATGATATTATTGAATTGGTATTCCGTCAGCTTCTCCACCGCTTCAAGATACAGTGCACCAAGCGTGGACGCAACTACCCATTCCTGATGGGACAGGGCGTATGGATTGATTCTGATGATATCGGTCCAGATGATTCCGTTGCAGAAATCCTGAAGCATGGTACTCTTTCCATGGGCTTCATCGGCTTGGCTGAGACTCTGAAGGTGCTCACTGGCAAACATCACGGCGAATCTGAGGAATCACAGAAGCTGGGCTTAGAAATCGTGGGCTACATGAGAAAGCGCATGGACGAAAAGTCTGAGCAGACCGGTCTCAACTTCACCCTGCTGGCAACTCCTGCTGAGGGCTTATCCGGCAGATTTATCAAGATTGACCGCAAGGTATACGGAAAAATTGAAGGCGTAACAGATAAATCCTATTACACCAACAGCTTCCACGTACCAGTTTATTATAACATCGCTGCTGCTAAGAAGGTTCAGTTAGAGGGCCCATATCACGCTCTTACCAACGCAGGCCATATCAGCTACGTTGAAATGGACGGGGACCCATCCAAGAACCTGAGAGCATTTGAAGCAATTATCCGCTGTATGCACGATAACGGTATTGGCTATGGTTCTGTAAATCATCCAGTTGACCGTGACCCTGTCTGTGGCTACAACGGCATTATCAATGATGTATGCCCTAGATGCGGAAGAACAGAAGCACAACACAAATTCAGAAAAGTAATTCCAAGAATACGCTGCTGTACCTGATAAAAAGCTTCACAAAATAAAATTAAAACTTACTAATGGAGGAATCTACTTATGATAGTAAATGGTGTAAACGTAACTGTAAATGGTTTTGACAGCATGAGCGACAGAGAAATTCTGAGCTATATTGATTATATACAGAATGACACCGAGGAAGAACTCAGCGCACTGACTATTTCTCCTGCTGCTGATGGTGATGTAACCTTGGATTATACCCTCCAGCCAGCAAAATTCGAGCGTATCCGCCGTATTACCGGTTATTTGGTAGGCACTATTGACCGCTGGAATAATGCAAAGCGTTCTGAGGAGCATGACCGTGTAAAGCATGGCCTGATGAACTGATAAAATACACAAAATTTCTCGACTGCATATCTTCGGATATGCAGTTTTTTTTGTACTAAAATTTACTGTAATGTAAATTTTTTCCTTGCATATAAATATCGCATATGATATAATTGATAATGAACACATTATAACAATAATTATATGTTATTGTTATTTTATTGCATTAATATGTAAATGTATAGGAGAATTTTAAATGGAATTAGTATATACCAACGATAAATGCTTTGGCTGTAACAAATGTATACGCGCCTGCAGCTGTGACGGTGCCTGTATTGCTACTATTGAAAATGGCAAGCCACGCACGCATTAATGTAGACCCAGATAAATGTATAGCCTGTGGTGCCTGCATTGACGCCTGTGAGCATGATGCACGATCTTTCTATGATGATACTGAACGCTTCTTTGCAGATTTAAAGCGTGGTGAATCCATCTCAATTCTTCTAGCTCCCGCATTTAAGGCTAATTATCCAAAAGAATATGAAAGCGTATTGGGCGGTTTGAAAAAACTTGGCGTTAAGCGGATTATCAGCATTTCCTTCGGCGCAGATATTACCACATGGGGCTATTTAAACTACGTTCAGAAATATAATTTTATGGGCGGAATTTCTCAGCCATGTCCTGCTGTCGTTGGTTATATTGAACGCTATGCACCAGAACTGCTTCCTAAATTATTCCCTGTACACAGTCCTATGATGTGCGGTGCTATCTATGCCCGCAAAGAAATGGGTATCCGAGATAAGCTGGCTTTTATCAGTCCTTGTATAGCCAAGAAAAACGAAATTGATGATCCAAATACACAGGGCTATATCAACTACAATGTCACCTTTGACCACCTGATGGACTACGTAAGAAAAAACCATATCAGCGGAGCACTTGCCAGTGATGAAATTGAATACGGCTTAGGCTCTATTTATCCAATGCCAGGCGGTCTGAAGGAAAATGTTTACTGGTTCTTAGGTGAAGATGTTTACATTCGTCAGATTGAAGGCGAAAAGCATGTTTATGAATATCTCCATAAACATAAAAATGATATTGCCAGAGGCATGAATAAGGAAGTTTTCATTGACGCCTTAAATTGCGGTATGGGCTGTCTCTACGGAACTGGTGTTGAAAAATCCAAGGCTAAAACTGATGAAGCTTTATACAATATTAATCAGATAAAGGCTCAGTCAAAGAAAGACAATAAAAAGAGTCCTTGGTCAAAAGACCTTACGCCTGCTGAACGCTTAAAGAAGCTTAATGCACAATTTTCCAAGCTGAACTTAAATGATTATTTAAGAAAATACACTGACCGTTCAAAATCCTGTGCGGTGAAAATTCCTAGTCCGACTGAATTTGAAAATATTTACAATTCTATGCTCAAGAAAACTCCTGAGTCAAGGAAAATCAACTGTGAATGCTGTGGCTATGAAACCTGTGAAAGAATGGCTATTGCTATTTACAATGGCTTTAATAATAAAAACAACTGTATTCATTATTTAAAAAATACTGCTGAAATTCAGAAGGACAAAGCCTATAAATTAGCCGATGCAGTTAATATTGAAAAGTCAAAAATTGAAGATAAACAGTTTCTCATTATTGAGACAATAAGAAATATAAATAACCAGTTTGCTCATCTTCACAATGCTGTCGATGAAATGGTAAAGGGTAACGACCAGAATGCCAAGGAAAGCTCTGCTATAGCTGGTGAAATAAACGATGTAGAAAAATTCTGTGACGAGGTAAAGACAGCCCTTGATGATATTACTGAATTAGTTAAATCTCTGGACAGTAATAACGCTGAGGTTGTCGAAATAGCTTCTCAGACAAATCTGCTTGCCCTTAATGCCAGCATTGAAGCCGCAAGAGCAGGTGAGGCAGGCAGAGGCTTTGCAGTAGTTGCCAGCGAAATCAATAAATTGGCGGCTAATTCTAAGGAAACAGCTTTCCGCAGTAATGAAAGTCATAAAAAGGTTCTTTCCTACGTAAATGGCATGGTAAAAATGGTAGAAAAACTGAAGCATATTGTCAATAATGTAAATGAACAGACCTGTACATTAGCGGCCACTACCGAAGAAATTTCTGCTTCCTCTCAGTCCGTTCTCAGCATAGCAAACAGCGTCAAGAAGGAACTTAGAAACCTGCAATAAAATTAACTATGAAAAAACTCATTGCTTCAATTCAACAGAATAAAAGCATAACTAAGGAAGAATTAAATGTACTGCTTAATACCAAAGCTACTGATATTGAGCAGTACCTCTTTTCCTGTGCCAGAGAAACAGCTGACAATATATACGGCAAGGATATTTACATTCGCGGTCTTATTGAATTTACTAATTTCTGCAAAAACAACTGCTATTACTGTGGTCTAAGGCGAGATAATAAATCTGTAGAACGCTACCGTCTAAATAAAGAAAATATACTTGACTGCTGTAAAAAAGGCTATGATCTTGGCTTCCGTACCTTTGTTTTACAAGGTGGCGAGGATGCTTATTTTACAGATGAAAAAATTTGCAGTATCGTAAGTAACATCAAGGAAAACTTTCCTGATTGTGCTGTAACTCTGTCTATCGGAGAAAAAGAAAAACATTCTTATCTTGAATATTTTAAGGCTGGTGCAGACAGGTATTTATTAAGGCATGAAACCGCTAATAATGAGCATTACAGCAGGCTTCATCCAGCAGAATTAAGCCTAAATAACAGAAAACGCTGTCTATACGATTTAAAAGAAATTGGCTATCAAACAGGCTGTGGCTTTATGGTCGGTTCTCCCTATCAGACAATAGATAATTTATATGAAGATTTAATTTTTATCAAGGAATTATCTCCTCACATGGTAGGAATAGGACCTTTTATACCGCAAAGTGCAACTCCTTTTAAAAATAAGAGTGCTGGTTCATTGCAAACAACGTTAAGGCTTTTAGCTATTATACGCTTAATGAATCCGCATGTACTCTTGCCAGCCACTACCGCTCTTGGCACAATACATCCTAAAGGACGTGAGCTTGGAATTTTGGCAGGAGCAAATGTAATCATGCCTAATCTTTCACCAGTAAATGTCCGAGAGAAATATACCTTGTATGACAATAAATTATGTACTGGCAAAGAATCGGCCGAAGGACTTAATAGTCTAAAAAAATGTATCAATGAAATAGGGTACAATATTGTATGTGCCCGTGGAGATTTTAGGGGAGAAAACAATGTATAACGCAAAATCATTAAAAGCAGAGGAATTTATCTCTGATCAAGAAATAAAAGAAACCCTTGCTTATGCAGATGCCAACAAGGATAATATTTCATTAATTGATGAAATAATTGAAAAAGCAAAACTTGGAAAAGGTCTTACCCATCGTGAAGCCTCCGTTCTTTTAGCCTGTGAAAATGAAGAAAAATTACAGGAAATTTACGATTTAGCTAAAAAGATAAAAGAAGATTATTACGGAAACCGCATTGTGCTTTTTGCTCCTCTTTATCTCTCTAACTACTGTGTAAATGGCTGTGTTTATTGTCCATATCACATGAAAAACAAGCACATCAGCAGAAAGAAATTAACACAGGATGAAATCAGAAAAGAAGTAATTGCACTTCAGGATATGGGACATAAAAGACTGGCTATTGAATTAGGTGAAGACCCTGTAAATAATCCTATTGAATACGTCCTTGATTCCATTAAAACCATTTATGACATCAAGCATAAAAATGGTGCAATCAGACGAGTAAATGTAAATATTGCCGCTACCACCGTAGAAAATTACCGTAAATTAAAAGAAGCTGGCATTGGCACTTATATTCTCTTTCAAGAAACCTACAATAAGGAATCCTATGAGTCACTCCATCCAACAGGCCCAAAGCATGATTATGCCTATCATACTGAAGCTATGGACAGAGCAATGGAGGGCGGTATAGACGACGTAGGCCTTGGCGTACTCTTTGGCTTAGAGATGTACCGTTATGAATTTGCTGGTATTCTCATGCATGCAGAGCACTTAGAAGCTGTCCATGGAGTCGGACCTCATACCATCAGTGTACCACGAATTAAGCGAGCTGACGATATTGATCCAAGTGCCTTTGATAATGGAATAAGCGATGAAATATTCGCTAAGATTATCGCACTTTTACGTGTTTCTGTTCCTTATACTGGCATGATTATTTCTACAAGAGAAGCAAAAGAAGTTCGTGCCAAAGCTTTGGAATTAGGTATTTCTCAGATTAGCGGTGGCTCACGTACCAGTGTCGGCGGTTACGTAGAGGAAGAACCAGAGGAAGACAATTCCGCTCAGTTTGATGTCAGCGACAGACGTACTCTCGATGAAGTTATGAAATGGCTTATTGACCTTAATTATGTGCCTAGTTTCTGTACTGCCTGCTATCGTGAAGGCCGTACAGGGGACCGCTTTATGAGTCTTTGCAAGAGCAAGCAGATATCTAACTGCTGTCATCCAAATGCCCTCATGACCTTGAAGGAATATTTGGTAGATTATGCCTCTCCTGCTACCAAAGAAGCTGGCTTAAAGCTCATTGAAAGGGAGCTTTTAACCATTCCAAAGGAAAAGGTTCGTGAAGTAACAATTCAGCATTTAAAGGAAATAGAAAACGGTCAGCGTGATTTCAGATTTTAGGTGATATTATGGCAGAATTAAATGATACCCCTAATGCTTCAAGGCTTCATATTGGTGTCTTTGGCAGAACAAACAGTGGCAAGTCATCTCTCATAAACAAACTAACGGGACAAAGTGTTTCCATCGTTTCTGATATTTCTGGAACAACAACCGATTTAGTCTATAAAGCTATGGAATTTCATCCCTTAGGGCCTTGTGTTTTCATAGATACAGCAGGCTTTGATGATGAAAGTGAATTAGCTGTAAAACGCATTGAAAAAACTAAACTGGCAGGAGAAAAAACAGATATTGCGATTATGGTAATATCTGCCGAAAATAACAGTTTTGCGGAAAATTGTCAGGAATTAACATGGTATGAATATTTCAAAAAGAAAAATATTCCTGTAATTTTTATCATAAATAAAAGTGACTTATCTTTAGAAAATGCAAAAATTCTTTCTGCCAAAATAGAAGAATTTACAAAAGAAAAGCCACTTATTATCAGCTGTATTAATGACAATGATACCACCGAAATAAAAAATGCTCTGATACGCAAAATTCCACAGGATTATGATACTGCATTTATCACAGGAAACTTAGTTAATGAAGACGATGTAATAATGCTGGTAATGCCACAGGATATTCAGGCACCAAAGGGAAGGCTAATTCTTCCACAGGTACAGACCATCAGGGAATTATTAGACCGAAAATGTATTACTATCTGTGTAACAGCTGACAAAATAAAACAGGGACTTTCCTCTTTAGTAAAGCCCCCTAAATTAATAATTACAGATTCTCAGGTATTTCCACTTGTATACGAAACTAAGCCTAAGGAAAGTATGCTGACATCCTTCTCTATACTTTTTGCCGCTTATAAGGGCGATTTAACTTACTACATTGAAGGTGCAAAAGCAATTGATACACTTACAGAAAATTCAAGGGTATTAATAGCAGAATGCTGTACTCATGCACCGCTTGCCGAGGATATCGGACGAGTAAAAATCCCCAATATGCTAAGAAAAAGATTTGGCAAAAAACTAATAATTGAGCATGTCAGCGGAACTGATTTTCCCAAGGATTTAGCAAAATATGATTTAATTATTCAGTGCGGTGGCTGTATGTTCAACAGAAGATATATACTGTCGCGTATAGACAGAGCAAAACAGCAGAAAATCCCCATGACAAATTACGGTGTTACCATAGCACATATAACTGGCATACTAGAATACAAGACCACATAATATTTTTATTTTTTACTTCCCCACAGGACTATTTCTCCCTGCTCACGGGTTTTCTTCATATTGATTAACCGCTGATTGTCACTGCCCCTGAACCTAAGCTCCAAATCACGCTGTTCCATGATGAAAGGGCCATCTACCAGCACGTCAATATTTTCCAGCAATCGGCCAACAGCAGGCTCTTCCTCTGCCTTCTGCCATAATGTTTCCAATGTATAGCCACTGTAACACCAGATATCCAGACCACGCTCATGGATTTTCTCTGCCAGCTCTGCCAAAGCTTCAGCATGACAAAATGGCTCACCACCGCTAAAGGTTACTCCTGACAAAAGGATATTTTCATCTATATCCTGCAAAACCTTTTTGAAAAAGTCATCCTTTTCCCAAAGAGTCCCGCCATCAAAGTCATGGGTAGCAGGATTATGACAGCCTTCGCAATTGTGGGGGCAGCCCTGTACAAATATACTGTAACGATACCCCTCACCATCTACAACTGAATCATTTACTGTACCAGCAATCCTTATTGTCGACAAAATAAATACACCTCGAAATCAAATATCATCTATGCCATAAAGATAAAATCTGTTTTTGCCTCGTGCCTTTGCCTTATACATAGCATTATCCGCATTAGCAAGAAGCTTTTCATAGGTCATGCTTGAATCACCCGTAGCCGCAATGCCAATACTGCAGCTTACCTGCCAGCCATCCTTGCATGGAACACGCAGGAAAAGATTAATCAGCCTCTGACCATACTTTTCAATCAAATCAAGAGACACAGAACCCTTGATAAATACCACAAACTCGTCTCCGCCAATTCTGCCAACAACATCACTGCTGCGGAAAGCATTGCTAACGGCTTCAGAAACGCCCTTCAGATATTTATCGCCAGCTAAATGCCCCAAATTATCATTAAGTTGTTTAAAATTATCTACATCTAAAAGGAATAATACGCCTTTTTCTCTTTCCTTGATGGTAGCCAGCTGTTCATTGATAAGGCGTTCTGTGGTAGCACGATTATAAAGCTTAGTCATTGAATCACGCTGTGCCTGCTGTTCTAAGTCGAGTCTCTTGGAATATTCCTCATGAATATCCTGCATATAGCCTATCATAGCTATCACATTTTCATTATCATCAAATACTACCTGATAATCTAGCTTATACCAATGAAATTCCTCTGTATTAATTTTAGCAGGCCATTCTAAGGTACCATAGTTCTTTTCTTCTACTGACGCACCCTTGGTATCGACAAATCTCTGCAGTCTCAGCAAAAATTCAACACCATTTTCAGCGTGAGAGTATATCCACTTGCGGAAATTATTAATTACGGTTTCCTTTGGAGTACCATCTTCACCCATCTCAGTAAAATAAGCGGTATCACTGGTAATCTCAAACTCAAAGGTTATACCGCCCATCTTTGTCAAAAAGATATTAAAGAGTGCCTTTCTCTGTCTGAGCTGTCTTTTCATCTTGGACATTTCATCCTTCAGAAGACTGAGCTCTTTCACCAGATCAATAGCAGATACCTTTGCTTCGGCATTTTCTTTCTTCATTCGTGTCCCCTTTTTCACCTATATATACAATCAAAAATTTATCTATAACGACTAAGAGATGTTCATCAAACATCCTATTCCTGCCTAAAGTGCATTATAACATAAATTTTAAAATTCATCAATGGCAATATCCTTACTTTCAAATAAAGTTTGACACTTTTCCTCAAAGGTGTTAAACTTAAATGATACAAATTATAAATTAGGAGGCATTCCAATGTCCAACAAAGAAAAAAAGGATGTCGCAGCTGACACCCCAAATACCATAGAGGAAATCGTTGCTGCTACTACCATCGCTGATGTCTATAAGGCAGCAAAAAATTTAGATGGTGTTATTAAGCGTACCCGCCTCATTGAGAGTCCATTCTTCTCCGAAATCTCTGGCAACAAGGTTTTCATCAAGCCTGAAAACTTACAGAACACGGGTTCTTTTAAGCTTCGTGGTGCCTACAACAAGATTTGCCAGCTTAGCAATGAAGATCGTGCTCGTGGTGTAATTACCGCTTCTGCCGGCAACCATGCACAGGGCGTAGGCTTTGCGGCTCAGCATTTAGGCTGTAAGGCTGTTATCTGTATGCCAGCTACCACTCCTATTCTGAAGGTAGAAGCTACCCGTGCTTACGGTGCTGAGGTAGTTCTTTTCGGCGATACCTTCGATGATGCTGCTGCCAAAGCTATTGAATTGCAGAAGGAACATGGCTACATCTATATTCCACCTTTTGATGATAAGGAAGTTCTCTTAGGTCAGGGCACTACTGCTCTGGAAATTATTGAAGAATTAAAAGACGTAGACGCAATTCTCGTTCCTATCGGTGGTGGCGGTTTTGCTTCTGGTGTAGCTATCGCAACAAAGGCTGTAAATCCTAACGTAAAGGTAATCGGCGTTGAGCCTGCTGGTGCGGCATGCATGGATAATGCCTTCAAGAAAGGTCATGTAGATACCCTTCCTTTCGTAGATACCGTAGCTGATGGCTGTGCTGTTAAGACTCCTGGTCAGCTGACCTATGCATTCTGCAAAAAATATCTTGATGAAATCATCACCGTTTCCGAAATGGAAATCATGTCTGCCCTGCTCTCACTCATTGAAAAGCATAAGCTGATTGCCGAGGGTGCTGGCGTGCTGAGTCTTGCCGCTCTGTCTAAGCTCACTCTTAAGGACAAGAAGGTTGCTGCTATCGTAAGTGGCGGTAATATCGACATTTCCACCATTTCTGCTCTCATTAACAAGGCACTTGTCGACAGAGGCAGAGAGTTCTGCTTCTCCGTACCTCTCTCCGATAAGCCAGGCCAGCTGTTAAACATCGCTAAAATTCTAAGTGATGAAAACGCTAACGTAACCAAGCTTGACCACAATCAGAGTCAGGTAACAGACAGCTTCAAGAAGGTACTTCTGGAAGTTACCTGCGAAACTCACGGTCACGAGCACATCGCCCGTATCATTGCGGCTCTGGAAAAAGCTGGCTATACCATCAACAAAATTTACTAAAATCTGTTATTTAGAAGTCGGGATTTTCTCGGCTTCTTTTTTTATTCACATATAGAACATATTTTCTGTGTATAATGTGGATAACTTTGTGGATAAAATATTATGGCCTGTGGGTATTGTGTGAACAACTTGTATACAAAATACCTGTTCGCTAAAAAAATTACAAAAAAATTATTATTTCTCAATAAATCATACAAAATTCCTGTTTATTTTTCTAAAAATTTACTGTATAATTAACGTAATTAAATTTAGTTGCGTGACCAAAAAAAGAAAGGACTGCTACTATGAGAAAATGGCTTCTCAAAACACTTATCATATCTGCTCTGACCTTGACTATGACCGCCAGCATAGCCTTTGCAGCGCCAATTCTCAAGAAAGATTCCCATGGGCATGATGTTTTAGTTCTTCAGCAGAGATTACAAAGCTTAGGCTACAAAATAAATGAGGTCGATGGTGTTTTCGGCAATGAGGTTTATCGTGCGGTATTGGCTTTTCAGCGTGACAATAAGCTGACTATCAACGGTATCGTAGATGCTAAGACATGGAATACCCTGAAAAAAGCCGCACTTGCTTCCACATCTTCCACCAGCAGTACAATCAGCGTAAATAATGGAACTCTTTCTGCCTCTAAAAATAAGAACAAAAAAACAGAAGCACCTAAGGTAAATAGTTCTGCCAAAAAAGCTGCTCCTGCTATTATTACCAAACCAGCCACCAAAGTCCCTGAAAGCTCTCCATTTTTAGACAGAGGCAACGTCATGTCCGTTCTGGCATCTGCCAAAAAACAAATTGGTGTGCCCTACGTCTATGGCGGTACTACCCCAAAGGGATTCGACTGCTCCGGTTTCCTGCAATATGTATTTGCTCAGAACGGTTACAAAATTCCACGCCTAGCCGATGACCAGTACACCCTTGGAAAACGCACTAACAGCACCTCTCAGCTGGAAAAGGGTGACTTAGTATTCTTTGATACAGACGGTACCGGTGTTTCCCACTGCGGAATTTATCTGGGAGATAATCAGTTTATCCACGCTTCCTCCAGCAAGGGTATCAGAGTTGATGACCTCAATAACAGCTATTGGAAGCTACGCTACTACGGCGGTAAGCACATCGTAAAGTAGTTAAAGTACATTGTCGCCAGTCCACTCAGGTACGAATTCTTCACCTGAAGCCTTTTCAGACTGAATCAGACATTTGCGGAAGCCCAAATCATAAGCATAATCTACTACCGACTGATATTCAAAGGTAGTCAGAGTACGCTTTAATTTTGGAAATTCCTTTGCCCTGTACATAGGCGTGTACTGATTCATCAGGCTGATGTATATATCTTCTCCAAACTCCTGCCAGAGCCATTCCAAAAGCTTCATGCTGTCCTTTCTGTGCCCAGGCAAAACCAAATGACGGACTAATACGCCCTTTATCATCAGTTCATTCTGCATGGTAAGGGGCTTTGTTATTTCCACCATCTTTTTTATTGCTATTTTAGCCACTGAAAAATAATCCTCAGCCCCCGAATAAAGCTTAGCCGCTTCACTGTCATAATATTTTAAATCCGGCAGGAAAACATCGACATATCCCTTTAGCATTTCAATGGTTTCTGCCTTTTCATAACCGCTGGAATTATACACCACAGGAAGCCTGAATCCCTTTTCTTTAGCCATATCCAAGGCATGAATTATCTGCAATACATAGTGGGTAGGTGTCACAAGGTCAAGGGTAGCCGCACCACGTGCCTGCTGTTCCAAAAAGATTTCCGCCAGCCGTTCATCACTGACCTCACTGCCAATTTTTAATTTATTGCTTTCATGGCTTATTTCATAATTCTGACAAAAAACACAGCGAAGATTACAGCCAGAAAAAAATACAGTCCCCGCCCCCTTATCACCAGCAATCACCGGCTCCTCCCAGGGATGAAGACTCACTAGGGCAATATTTGCTTTTTCACCGCCACCGCAAAAACCTTTACCATTTAATCTATCCGCACCGCAATTTCTAGGACAAAGCCGACATGAAGCCAGCTCTGCCCTTATTTTATTTTCCATTAACATCTATTCTCGTCCTTCCAAAAGCTTTTCATCAAGAACAGGACCGTACTTAGGACGCCACCATGAAAGACTCCTCACCGCATCTATATAAAGAGACATTTCCAGCTGGTCAAGCTCCACAGCAGTACCATCTATACTGATAGGCTCCAATGGGTACACATCCGCCTCACCGATACTGTGACGGGTAATCCAAAAACCGTAATTGACACCACGCTTATTTCCCCTTGTAAGACTGCTTCCAATAGCTTCATACTGAAAATCCTTTGGTGCAATCATCTCTACAATAGTAGGAATAACATCAATCTGACTTCCCGCACTCTCAGCATCTAAAATCCCCTTATGAACGCCTTTGCCTGAGATAATAAATGGTATACCGTAGCGTTCATACATGCCAGGAGTCTTTTCCATATTGTATCTGTCTGCATGGTCGCCCATGATAACAATCAATGAATCAGGATACTTCTTCTTTATTTCCGTAACAAACTTTGTCATTTCCCTATCAGCATACCAGTAATGTCCCAGCTGATTGAGAAGCTCATCGTCACTGCGGCATTCCTCTGGCAGTCCATTCTTCACTACATCAGCAGGATAGCCCTTAGCCTTTAAATCAAGGTTGTAAGGAGAATGATTGGATACGTTCAAAATGACGTTAAATGAATCCTTCTCTGCCTCAGTACGCTTCAAAACCTCTGCATAGAGATATTCATCGTCACAGCCCCAAACACTTCCCGTAGCATTACTAGGCATATCGCCAATGCCGTAAAAATGGTTGAAGCCCTGTCCCTCCGTAAAAGCACCTACTCTTTCCCAGCTTGCAGGACCTGCATACCAAAAATTAGTATCATAGCCCAGCTGTTCCATAACAGGAGCCGCCGCAGTAGGATATGGAGCCGCAAAGGACTCTGGCATCGTCGTCAGGTAAAGATTAGCATCTGCAAGACCTGTCACCACACCAGTCACCGCTGATACAGTGCTTGAACCATTAGGCAAGAAGGTCGGGCAGTAGTCACTGTCTTCAGCATTAGCAATGGATTTTACTCCGTCTGCTATATGCAGTGAAGCATATTTATCCAGCATAGGCCAGTTGGCAAAGCTTTCAGATATAATCACAAAAATATGCTTTGGCCTTTCTATCTGTGCTCCCTGTGCAGTCCTTGTAAGATAAACATCTAAATTATCTGTATCTGCCGGACGGTTTGCCATATGAGCCGCCAAATCACGAATCTGCTCGGTAGTAAAGTTCAGTCCATTACATGCAAGGAAACGGCCATTTAATCTATGACCTCTGTACACCGCCTGAAAATCATCAAGAATAGCTTCATTCAAAAAATCATTCTTGGTAACACCAGCATTTTCCCAGTCAACTGCTGTCTCCCAGCCAAAACTTCCACCATAAACAGAAAGCGTCGCTAATAGGTTGTATACTATAATTAGTACCACTAATCGTACTAATCGTGCAAAATTGTTAATCCATTCAAAGCAGTGGTACAGTCCATGCCAAAATATCCTCCACAATATATATGCCAAAAGACCTGCTGCCACTAAGCGCAAGGGCAGATAAAACTCCTGCACCAAAGAAACCGCCAATGCATAAACATCATCATTAGCAGTATTGAATAAAAGCTGATTAAAACGAGAATGGAACTGCCTGTAATAAGGAAAGCTTGCTACAAACATAACAGACATGGTACTAAAAACAATACCGCTGGTGAATTTAGCCACCTTTTCCGTCAGCTTATCACTAAAGAAAACAAAAGGTGCCAAAGGTGCGATAGTAGCCACTGTCAATATACCTGTAGTCTGTATACTCAGCTTAAATCCCTGCCATACCGCCAGCATTACATCTGAAGATGATGTACCAGCTTCCAGATAGCCATCTCCCATGCCCAGCCAAAAGATAAAACACAAACGGGCGAGGGTCAGCAGTACCAAATAAAATAAGAATAATGCCAATCCCCGCTCCAGCCAAAGACACAGGTCAGAAATATGCAATTTAGACCAAAGGGCTCCGTTCATACTAAACTAACCTCAAGGTAAGATAATCTCCACACCATAATCATAAGCGGCCTTCTGAATCTTCTCATCTGGTGGAGAATCAGTAATCAGACCGGAAAGAGTATCTAAAGTAACATAATTGTAGTTTCCATCAGAGCTGAGCTTCTTAGCCTCTGCTACTACATAAGCACGCTTGGAAACCCTGATAATAGCTGCCTTATTGATACCATCCTCAATATCGTAGGTGGAAACACTGTTTTCAATAACATCCACACCTACTGCACCAACAAATGCAATATCAGGCTTTAATCTGGAAATGAAATCCATAGTCATGCCACCCCAGAAACCATCACGGCTCTTGTTAATCTTGCCACCGGCAAAAATAACCTGAATCTTAGGATTGCGGGACAGAATTACCAGAATCTCAATCATGTTGGTAACTACAGTAAGTTCACGGGATTCGGTTGCCAAAAGCTCTGCAATAGCTAAATTGCTGGTAGAAATATCAAGGAACACCATATCGCGGTCATGAACCAGCTTTAAAGCTGCCTGAGCAATCTTGCGCTTTGCCTCTACATCAGTATTGCGATGCTGGCTGATATCCAGTGCATGAAGATTTTCCCTCAGAACCACTGCACCGCCATAGGTACGCTTTAAACGGCCCTGCTTCTCCAGAGCACCTAAATCCTTACGGATACAATCCTCTGTAACCTTGAACTGATCGCTCAGCTCCTTTACACGGACCTTGCCATCACGATTCAGCATATCTATAATCATTTCCTGACGTTCTTCCAGAAACATGCTGCCATTCCTATTCTCTAACTTCATCAAATATCCGCCCTCCTCCGTGGGAACCTATTAATTAATCTTATTTAGACTTATTTTACCACAATTAATCCAATAAAGCAAGGAAAAAAACTTATTTTTTATGTTATTTTTTCTTATTTAATGAGTATTCCAATAACTGCTCATAAATAGGCTTGCCACCGGCCATATCTGCCACCATATAAGCCGTCATTGATACCATAACCAACGTCAGCATATAATGAGTAGAACCTGTTATTTCCATAATAAGCACCGCCGCAGTCACAGGTGATTTAGCTACTGCCGCAAAATATGCCGCCATGCCGAACACAATAGTATGAGGAAGAAATTCCACTGGCATTATTCCTATCAATATAGCCAGCTGGCCAAAGAGATTACCGCCCAAAGCCCCTAAGACAAGCATAGGAAGAAATATCCCGCCCGGTACACCAGAACCACAGCAGATCATAGTATAAAGATATTTTCCTGCTAATACGGTCAGCAGAAATGCCATCGGATAAGGATTATTTACCATGTAATCGACAAGCTCATTGCCACCGCCCAAAATCTCTGGCAGTACAAAGCCCAGAACAGCCGCTAAAAATAATGGCAGTAACGGCTTTCTTCCCTTCAAAAACGAACTATTATTATATATATCCATGGACAAAATCAGCCCTCTGTTAAAGGCCAATGCCCAAAATCCTACAAATAAAGCCATCAGGAAAAACACAGGCAGCATATCTACAGTAACACGTTCCAGTTCTCCAATAGTAAACATCATATTAAAGCCAAAAAAAGCCCGGCATATGCTTACTGCCATAACAGAAGCACCGATAGCCGCCGTCAGCACCACAGGAGAAAAAGTTTTATGGAGTTCCTCCAAACAGAATATCACACCTGCCAATGGAGCACTAAAAGCCGCCGCCAAGCCTGCACCCGCACCTGCTGTAATCAAAATACGCTCCTCAGTACGGCTGCGCTTCCTGTTACTGCTAAAGCCCTTCCCTACACAGGCACCAAGGTGAACACTAGGACCAGCCCGCCCCATAGACATACCAGCACCAATACTTAGACAGCATCCCACAAAACGGCAGATAAGAGCCAGCCACCAGTTCATCGACATACTGCCTGCCAAAAGCCCCTTTACCTGAGGTACGCCACCGCCACTGCATATAGGCTCCATCTTCATCAAGCGAAGCAAAAGCCATGCTGTAACAAGAAAAAATAATACATACGGAATAAATAACATCCTGTCAGCCAAAACTATATCATAAACCTGCACCCGAAGTGCTTCTCCACTTACCAGTACAAAACGGAAAAGTGATATAATCAGCCCCGTACCAATGCCAACAGCAATACCTTCCCAAAACAAGCGGAATCTCAGGGATTTATGCTGTAAAAATAATTCTATTGGATTATGCTTATTCTGACTGTCCATACTGCATTTCACCCAATTGAAAAAAATTAACCCACATCATTAAAGTATAACATTAAAAAGAAGCCTCTTCAAATGAAAAGGCCTCTGAAATTGCAATTTAAAATTACAAATTGCTGAATTACTCAGCAGTGAATGGCAGCAGAGCGATGTTACGAGCACGCTTAATTGCTACAGTCACCTGACGCTGATGCTTAGCGCAGTTACCGGAAATACGGCGAGGCAGAATCTTGCCACGCTCAGTGGTGTAACGACGCAGCTTAGCAACGTCCTTGTAATCGATATTCTCTACTTTATCTACGCAGAAACTGCAAACCTTCTTGCGAGGGCGTCTGCTTCTATCACGCTTAATCAAGGTGATTACCTCCTTCATATTGACTGATGTTAAAATAATTAAATCTGAATTTTAGAATGGGATGTCATCATCAGCAGGCATTGCCTGTCCAAATCCCGCAGAACCAGCAGGAGAAGACTGAGCTGGAGCACCACTTGGAGCCGCAGCCTGAAAACCTCCGGCAAAGCCACCAGCGTTACCGCCAGCATTATCACCCTTGGAACCAACAAAATCCATGTTCTCCATGATTACCTCTGTGACATATCGCTTAGAACCATCCTGTGCATCGTAATTGCGAACCTGCATACGGCCCTCAACCAGCACCTGACGCCCCTTCTGCAAATAGTTGCCACAAAGCTCAGCTAATTTGTTCCACGCCACAATTGGAATGAAATCCGCAGTTGGCTGCTGTGGCTGACCCTCAGCAGGACGACGGAACGGACGATCAACAGCTAAAGTAAAAGTCGCAACAGGCTTGCCAGTCTGTGTGTAGCGAACCTCAGGATCTCTTGCCAAACGGCCCATCAAAATAACCTTATTCATGGTATTTCCTCCTAATCACTCATCCCTGACACAATCGAATTAAGCCTCCTCAGCCTTTACGATCATGTGCTTTAATAACTCATCAGTAATCTTCATAACACGGTCAGTCTCAGCTACACACTCTGGCTCACACTCAACGTTGAGCAGAACATAGTAACCCTCGGTGCAATCCTTAATCTCATAAGCGAGACGCTTCTTGCCCCAGCGGTCCTCCTTCTCGATGGTACCGCCATTTGCAGTGATCAGCTTAGTGAACTTCTCAACTACAGCATTGGTAGCCTCTTCTTCCATAGGCTTAACAATGAAAATAACTTCGTACTTTCTCACGAAAACACCTCCTCTTTGGTCTTTGGCTCCTAAATACAAGGAGCAGAGAAATAATTATTATAAAAGCGCTGGGCAAATGCTCAACGCTCAATAAACTAAATGGCAGGGGTAGCTGGACTCGAACCAACGCATGCTGGATTCAGAATCCAGTGCCTTACCAACTTGGCGATACCCCTAAGTTGTCGTTTCAACATTGACTATTATAGCCTAATGAAAACTATTTGTCAAGCATTTTTTATAAAAAATCTAAAAAAATTTACTTAGCGGAATTTATGTTAGGCAACTGCCAGTCAATAGGAGTCTGTCCTGTACTTTCCAAAAACTTATTAGCCTTGGAGAAAGGACGACTGCCAAAGAAGCCCCTATATGCAGATAATGGGCTTGGGTGAGCTGATTCAATGATAAAATGCTTTGGATTGGTAATCATTTCCTTTTTCCGTCTTGCAGGAGAACCCCACAAAATAAATACCATAGGCTTTTCCCTCTCATTTAAAAGGCTTATGATTTTATCCGTAAAAGTCTCCCAGCCCCTGCCCCTGTGGGAATTAGCCTGATGCTGACGAACAGTCAAAACAGTGTTAAGAAGCAGAACCCCCTGCTCAGCCCAAGGCTTTAAACAGCCATTATCAGGAGTAGTGCACTGCAAATCATCAAATAATTCCTTAAAAATATTAATGAGAGAAGGTGGCGGCGGTACATTGGGAAGTACAGAAAAGCTGAGACCATGCGCCTGACCTATTTCATGATAAGGGTCCTGACCTAAGATAACAACCTTTGTATCCTCGTAGCTTGTATAATGAAGGGCATTGAAAATATCATACATCCCTGGAAATATCGCCCTTGACTTATATTCCTCAATGAGAAACTGGCGAAGTTCCTTATAATATGGCTTTTCCATTTCCTCAGTCAAAAGACCTTCCCAGTCGTTCTTAAAAATCTGCATAATTTTCCTCCCACCTAGACAAATTTACCATACATGATATGATATTTTCATTGTACCACTACTACCTCCAAAATACAATAGAAATAGATGACTAACGTTTTCTATTTACATTACCATCCAATCAATTGATGTGTAAAAAAATTCTCCTTGACTTTTAGAATAAACATGCTATAATGAAATCAATAACCAATCTTATCGAAAGGAGTCCTGGATATTAAACGAAAACAAGTGAAAAAAAGTCGTATAAAACACATTCATAAGCCTAAAGCTAATATGAAGCATAAAGATACTGTATTCTGTCACTTTTT
>CALZDE010000007.1 GCA_945637225.1 uncultured Selenomonadaceae bacterium | reverse complement strand
AAAGAATAAATTAAAAGTTTTTTGAAGTTTTTTGAAAAAAAGACTTGACTTTATTGAAAATATTTTATAGAATATTCAAGGTGAGTTTTTCGTCTGGCCGCTTCCATTAGCCCCGGGGGCAGGCATATATAGAGAATTTTCTCACACCAAATCCGTGAGGCTTATCACTCACAAAGAATTTGAATATTATCGAATTTATTTGTTTGTAATTCCTTAGGAGGGAAATTTAAGATGAAGACAACGTTTATGGCAAACGCTCAGAACGTAGAGCGCAAGTGGTATGTTGTAGACGCTGAAGGCCAGACTGTAGGTAGATTAGCTGCTGAGGTAGCAAAGGTTCTTCGCGGCAAGCATAAGCCAACCTTCACTCCACATGTAGATACCGGTGATTTCGTTATCGTTATCAATGCAGAGAAGGCTGTATTCACTGGCAAGAAGCTGACTGATAAGATTTATTTCCGTCATTCCGGTTATAATGGTGGTACCACCTTCACTCCTGCTGGTCAGATGCAGCAGAAGTTCCCAGAGCGTGTAATTGAGAAGGCTGTTCGTGGTATGCTGCCAAAGAACCGTATCGGTGAGCAGATGTACCGCAAGCTGAATGTATATGCTGGTCCTGAGCATCCTCATGCTGCACAGAAGCCTGAGGTTCTCGAGCTGAACATTCGCTAATTATACCTGAAGGAGGAAATAAAAAATGGCATTGACTAGTTACTACGGCACTGGCCGCAGAAAGACTTCCGTTGCTCGTGTTCGTCTCGTTCCAGGTGAAGGAAATGTTACCATCAACGGTCGCGCTATGAATGAGTATTTCGGTCTGAAGACCCTTGAGCTGATTGTTCGTCAGCCACTGGTTCTCACTGAGACTGCTGATAAATATGATGTAATTGCTGATGTAAACGGTGGCGGTGCTTCCGGCCAGGCTGGTGCTATTCGTCATGGTATTACCCGTGCACTGATGCAGTTAGATGCTGACTTACGTCCAGCTCTGAAGAAGGCTGGCTTCGTTACTCGCGATCCTCGTGAGAAGGAGCGTCGTAAGTACGGTCTGAAGAAGGCTCGTAAGGCTTCCCAGTTCTCCAAGCGTTAATCATCGGATTGCGGTTGGCTGGTGTCAGACACTTTCAATCAAAAATACATCCCAGAGGCTTCGGCTTCTGGGATTTTTTGTTGTATTTTATTTTTTTATTTTACGTATACAGGTGACGTGGTAAAATCAAGATTTGTCTGTGGAGAATTAAAGCACAAGCCCTGTAAATTTGTAGACTTTACATCTATGGAAAGCATTTTCTGCAAATCGGTATGAATATTGTTATTGAGAATATCCTGTGAATTAAGGTAATCAGAGGTTTTAGTAATTAGAGGGAGCGGAGAAGCTTCCTTTATTTTTTTTAGAAGGGTTCTTCCTGTATCATTGAAGGCTAATACTCTTACGTACTGAGGTGGCATATTATCAAAGGTCATCATTTCATCATGAGTTATCCCCAGCAGAAGGTACATAATTGCTCTTTGACAGCGGGCAACGGTATAACGTCTGGTAGTCATGGAATTTAAAATATCCCCAAGTGAATGTGGATTTTTTAGACTGCCAAGGAGTCGGTTTTCAATACCTTCACTTATACCGTAAATATTTTGTAAGTTATTAATGATTGTATTATTTAAACTATATATTAAAGGGAGAAGAAGCTTATTATTATCAGCAAAATTTTCCTTTAATGAATATAATATTTCCTGTGGGACAGCTTCAGAAATTTTTTCATAATCTGGAAGGCTTTTTTTAGCTTCCTGACGGATAGCCGTACCGCTGGCTATATTATCGGAAATATTTTCCTGACGGTGACTCGCTCCCTTGCGAAGAAGTGGCAGAGGTTTTATGGCGGAGCCTGTATGAATTATAGAACGTATGTATTCTAAACCGAGTATGGTATTTGGCTCGCGGAGAATATCCTCAGAAAAGCCGAAATTTTCCTTTAGAAGTTCTGTAACAGCGGTGGCATATGATAATCCTTTTTTTATTTTTTCATGCAGAAGATTTTGCGCATTAGATGTTTCTAAAAATTCTCCTGCCTTTTGAAGCCTGTTATCTTCTGGATATTCTGTACCAAAAGCTAAGTTATCCACAATATTAAGTGAATTAAAAAGACGAACACCGCCTCTGGCAAAATCCTGAGCACTTCTGATGGCGTAAACAGCAGGAAGCTCGATTACTAAATCTGCTCCATTGGCTACGGCAGTTTTGGCTCTGCTCCATTTATCCAAAATAGCTGTTTCACCTCTTTGGGTAATACTGCCACTCATAGCTACTATTATTTCTGCATTATTGAATTTTTCCCTGATTGTTTTTAACTGATATTTATGACCATTATGAAACGGATTATATTCAGCTATTATTCCAATTGCTGGCATTTCTCTCACTCCTGCATATATTTCTTAATTAGAGTATAGGTTCTTTCTTTGTTATCGTCAATAGAAAAAAATGTTTTATTATTCCCGAATTTGTGGTATAATATATCAGTATAGGTGTATTACTGACATGGAGGTATCTGGGATGCAGGATATTATTATAAATTTGCTTCTTGACTTATTTTATAACGCTGATTATCATACGCAGGTATTTCTCTGCTTTGCAGTATTTTTAACAGGTCTTTTGGTCTGCCTTGGCTTTTTCCTCATGGCTCACTACAGTAATGGCGGTTTTGGCAGATTGCTTTGGAGACTGGTGGGACTGGCTGTGCTTGGCTGTTTTTCCTATGTGTCAGCACAGGGAGCGTATGTAGGTTTTCAGAATTTCCGTATCGCTAAGGAAGAACGTATAAAGGACGCTAAAATTCGTCGAGAGGTTGACCGTCAGAAATACGAGCTGATGAAGTCAATGCAGGTAGAGGAACGCCGTAAGCAGATGGAGCAGGAAGCTAGAGAGGAAGCAGAAAAACAGCTCAGAAGCGGTGGTGTTATCAGTGCGTTTGACTTCGTAAATGGTACGGGCGGTTTTCAGCGTAATAATGCTAGTGCGCAGTCTGATGTTATTAAGCCAGAAGAGCCTGAGATGGTCGATGATGATACCTTCCTGACTGGTGGCAAGGACAATGGTGCCAAGCAGAATATGAGCCGTTCACTGAAGGATATTGAGCGAGCACTTCGTGACCAGCTGAGAGAGGTTAATAAGCAGATTGCAGAGTCAGATACAGCTTATAAGACTGGTAACAGTACTACATATCAGCAGTTATTATCTAAAGCAAAGCTGGAGCAGAGGAAACAGGGATTAATCATAGAGGCTATGAAGGAAAAATTAGCTGTCATTGATGAATCAGGTCTGGCGGCTGAGGATAAATCGGCTGTTTATGAGGCTACCAAGAAACGTCTTGATACTGCGGTTACTGAACAGGGACAGTACGCTGAAGTAGAACAGCTATTGATTGAAAGAAAGGACGAGTACGAGTCGTTATGAGTAATATAAGAGTGGCTGTTGCCATGAGTGGCGGTGTAGACAGTTCCCTCACTACTCTGCTTTTGAAGGAGCAGGGGTACGATGTTTTTGGTATTACTATGCTTTTAAGTGATGACAGGCGTGATAATGCTATGGAAGGCGATATACCTAAATATATTGCTGACGCTCAGAAGGTCGCTGAAGGACTGGGAATAGAGCACCACGTACTTGATTTACGGGAGAAATTCAAGGAATGCATTGTAGACTGCTTCGTCAATGAATATGCTCAGGGGCGCACCCCAAATCCTTGCGTTATCTGTAACAGGCAGATAAAATTTGCGGAAATATGGAATTTGGCAAAGTCATTAGGGGCAGATTACATGGCTACAGGTCATTATGCCAGAGTGATGAAGGATGAAAATTCCCAGCGTTACGTTGTAAAAAAAGGTGTGGATAACCATAAGGACCAGTCTTATGCACTCTATCGTCTGCCACAGGAAATTCTTTCACATGTTCTTTTGCCATTGGGGGAAATCTGTAAGACTGAAACACGCGCCCTAGCAGAAAAGTATGGTCTTATCGTAGCTGACAAGCCGGAAAGTCAGGAAATCTGCTTTGTTCCTGATGATGATTACAAGGCTCTTATCCGCAAGCTGTCTCCTGAGGTATTGAAGAAGGGGGATATTGTAGATATCAAAGGTAAAGTGCTGGGCAGACATGACGGTATTGCTCTTTATACCATTGGTCAGAGGAAGGGCATGGGCATAGCGGCACCGGAACCGCTTTATGTGGTGAAGCTTGACAGTCAGAAAAATCAGGTCGTTGTCGGTGGTGCAAAGGATGTATTTTCCAATGGTCTTATTGCTGATCAGGTGAACTGGGTCGCTTTGGATGATGTAAAGGAGCCATTTACAGCTACAGTGAAGGTACGCTACGGTAATCGCGAAAATCAGGCTACGATTACTCCTTTGGAAAATGGCACTGTACAGGTGGATTTTATGGAGCCAGTGAGAGCAGTTACACCGGGGCAGTCAGCGGTATTTTATAATGAGGACACCGTTTTGGGTGGTGGAATTATACTGCATAGTATTTAGTTATAGGGAATTTGGTTTGTACGGAAAGGGAATGATTATGCTATGAACGATTTTTCTAATAGATTAAAGAAAACTTTGCTTGCAGCGGCAGGTGTTGTAGTAATTATAGGAGCTGGCGGAGCATGGTGGTATTTTTCTATGTATACCAAAACACCTGAATTTGCATTGCAAAAGATAGAGGACTCTATCAGCCAGAATAATAAGGATGAATTTTATAAGTATGTAGCAGTTAATCATGTTTTAGATACTGCCGGTGATGCCTTACTGTCTGGCATGGTTGAAACAGCGGTTTCTCCAGAGCAGGACCAGCATATAGCATTTACGGAATTTAGTAAGATGTTTAAGACTCCTGTGGTGAATATATTACAGACTGCTGTGGATAACTATGTGCTGAATGGTCAGTGGATTGATGACCAGATTGAGCCTAGTTCTGAGCTGGGAAATGGCGTAATGCTGGCAAAGGCAGGTCTTACCCAGATAACCTTCAAGGGTGTTGATTCTTTGGAAAAGGTGGATGATGATACCGCTGTAGCTAATGTGCGTATTTTCCAGAGTGAGGCAAACGAAGATTTCATTCTTCATGTAGAAATGAAGAAAAATGCAGAAGGAATATGGCAGGTTTATGAAATTACCAATGTTAAGGAATTTGTCAGCTTTGTCAACGAAGGCAGAAAGATTTTAGTTAAAAATTATATTGATGAATCCAATAAGCTTGCAAGTGAGTATGATGTGTCTATCCGCGAGGCTGAAAAGAACGTAAGCATGGCGATTTCCACTGGTTCCTTGGGCGATAATAATTTAAGAGAAGAACTGGCTAAAATAGTTAAAGAGGAGCTGTTAGTACAGTGGCAGCAGGAAAAATCAGCATTGGAAAGCATGAGCGTACCGGCAGCAGCAGGCACACTTCACAAGCTGAAATTAAAGACCTGTGATGCGAATATTTCCTATGCAGAAAATTATGCTTTATGGCTCCATACTAAGGATATTAAGGATTTACGGAAAGCTGAAGAAAATTTGAGAATAGCTAGAACTTTAGAAAAGGACGTAAAACAGCTTTCTAAGCAGATGGAGGTTCACGCACAGTAAGAATTATGCGTGAGCTGGAAAAAGGAGATTAGTTTTTTTATGACACTTGGTTCAAGTGAAGATACAGTGGCGATTCTGTACGATAATGAGAACGCGCCCTTTGAAATGCTGGATTTTGCTTTGAAAAAAGCGAGGCACTTTTTACCCTGTCGTATGATTGTGGTAGCAGACTGGGACAGCTGTCCAGAGCAGAAACGCTGGCAGAAGCTGATGGCTCGTCCCGGATTTACCTTCCGTCAGATTGAGCGTACCAGAGAAGGTGCGAACTCTTTAGACTATGCTTTGGCAGATACAGCACGTATGATGTGCCGTGAAGGCGTAAATAGATTTGTTTTTATTACAAATGATGCAGATTTTGCAGATATAGCAAAGGCTTTAAGGGAATTGAATAACAATGTGGTTTTAGTAGGTGTAGGCGGTGAGCAGGCAAATAGTACACTTCGTGAGGCGTATACTAAATTTATCTGCTATAAGCCACGTACTGCGAAAGAAAAGGAAGATAGCATGGATAGAAGACGTAAGCCAAGAATGAATAACAATGAAGACAGTGCGCAGGATAATGAGCCAAAGCTTCAGACAAACATTCCACAGCCACCAGCCGAACTGGTTTTAGCCAAGGGGGGAAGGCGTACTGCTAGAACAAGAGCTAATAATGGCAGTAAGACAACAACCCCTAGAACGCCAAGAAAGACAAGAAATGCAAGGTCAGCGGATGCGGTAAATACTGCTTCTGAAAACGTGGCAACAGCTAACACAGAGAAGGTAAATTTAACAGAGGATACTCCAAAGGCTGGTATCGGTATATTGTCAGTACATATTCCAAAGACACTTCATCAACAGCTTTTAAGCCGTATGACAGAGGAAAATGTAGATATGAACCAGCTGGTGACTTATATCTTAATGCAGGGAATTAATAAGTAATTTGGGGAGTGTGAGAAAAATGAAATCAGCAGGGGAGAAAATTCTCCTGTATCAATTTTCAGAAGAACGCTTAACGGCAGTTAAGGCTGTTTTCAAGCAGATGAATATACCTACCCATGTGCTCCGTCCCGATGCATTTCAGCATAAGATAGGCTATTTGCTGGGATTGAGGGGCTTTGGTCCGACTACCTTTGATAAGGATGCAAAATTTTCTTTTCCGCATGAAGTCATGGTAATGCATAACATTAAGAAAAAGAGACTTGATGAGGTTTTGCAGGTGCTTCGTGACAATGATTTGAAAATTCCTTACAAGGCAGTAGTGACTCCTTTTAATACTTTGTGGACATTAGAGCGTTTGTGTGAAACTATGGAAAAGGAACATGCTTATATGATGGCACGTTCAGAGAATAAGGCCGTAGCTCCAGCAAATACTCATGAGCTTTTGGATGCCAATGAGAGGGAAATGGAAAATAGTCAGGAGGATGACGATGAATAAGATAAAACGCATAGCAAGCATTCTTTTGGCAGTAATACTGTCAGTAGTTGCTTTAGCTGGGTGTGGCGGTAATAATGAAGCCAAGGATAACAGCAAGAAGGAAATGCAGGAATTGACTGTGGGCCTTATGCCGGATATTGATTCTGTTCCTTTGATAATTGCACAGGAAAAGGGATATTTTGCCGAGGAAGGCTTAAAGGTTAATCTTCAGCAGTTTAAGAGTGCTATGGACAGGGATTCTGCTCTTCAGAGCGGTAACTTAGATGGTGCTATTTCAGATATGCTGGCAGTAGCCTTTGCCAAGAGCGGTGGCTTTGATGTGAAGGTAACATCTTACACCGATGGCAATTATCGTCTTGTTGCCAGCAAGGACGCCAATGTGGAAAAGCTTCAGGATTTAGCTGGCAAGGATGTAGCTGTTTCTAAGAATACAATTATCGAATATATTACCGACCAGATTACTGTCAGTCAGAATATGAGCGAGGATTCTATCAACAAGGTGGTTATTCCTCAGATTCCAACCAGACTGGAAATGCTCCAAAATGGCAAATTAGCGGCGGCAACCCTGCCAGAGCCTATGGGCAGTATCGCTATTGGAAATGGCTGTAAGCTGATTACTGATTCTGAGGCACTGGGTATCAATCCTGGTGTAATGATGTTCACTGCTAAGTCCGTAAATGACAAGAAGGCAGAACTGCAGGCATTCTATCGTGCTTATAACAAGGCTGTGAAGTACCTCAACGAGACTGACTCTAAGGAATACATGGATTTAGTTATTTCTAAGAGCGGTTTCCCAGAGAGTGCAAAGGATATTTTGAAGCTTCCTAAGTATCGTGAAGCTGGTCTTAATGCAGAAAAGGACATTATGGAGTGCCTGAACTGGATGAAGAAGAAGGAACTGATTAAGCAGACTTACAGCTATGACGAAATCGTAGTTGATTTGAACAAATGATTGAGATAAATGACCTTACAGTAACCTATAAATCAGATAAGGAGCAGTATACTGCTATCAAGAATGTGACTATGACTATTCCAGACGGTGGTACCTGTGCACTTATTGGTCCTTCTGGCTGTGGCAAATCGACACTTTTGAAGGCAGTAGCCGGACTGATTCCAAGTTTTGAGGGAAATGTCGAGATAAATGGTGCGCCAGTAAATCCCAAGGAGCAGACAATTGGCTTTATGCCACAGAATTATGGCCTGCTTCCATGGCGGACAGTCTATGACAATATAGCTCTCGGCATGAAAATCAAGAAATCTCCAGCACTTTTGGATAAAAATACCATAAAGGGTGTCATGCACCAGCTGGGATTGGAGGGATTAGGTCATCGCTATCCAAAGGAATTAAGCGGTGGTCAGCAGCAGAGAGTGGCATTAGCAAGGGTATTTGCCTTAAAGCCGGATATTCTTCTGATGGATGAGCCATTCTCGGCATTAGATGCAATTACCAGAGAAGAAATGCAGGATGTATTTTTGAAGCTGTGGCGAAAATTTGAGGTTTCGACAATTTTTGTTACGCATTATGTGGAGGAAGCTCTGTATCTGGGGCAGAAAATAGTAATTCTTTCTGCGGGAAGCGGTTCTATCAGTAATGTTATAGATAATCCTCTCTTTGGTGTGGAAAATGTCAGAGGGCAGGAAAAATTCTTTCAGATGGGCCTTAAGCTAAGGGAAATCATTAAAAAGGACTGGGAACAGGCATGGGAAAGTTAATAAAATGGTATTTCTTAGCGGCGGTATTTTTATCAGTCGTGTGGCTGGTAATTTCTGAGATTGTAAGCCTTCCAATTATTCCTTCACCGTTTTTGGTGGCAGAGAATTTAGCAGATATTTTTATGAAGTATATTGCTATTCATAGTCTTTACAGTCTGATGAGAATAGGAGCTGGACTTTTACTGGCTATTGTAGTGGGACTTCCTCTGGGAGTTCTGATGGGATACTTTGCTAGGGCAGACAAGGTACTGGCACCTTTGGTATACCTTACCTATCCTATTCCAAAGATTGCGCTCCTGCCTATATTAATGCTGTTATTTGGTGTTGGTGACAGCTCAAAAATCGTCATGATTTTTCTGATTATCGTCTTTCAGGTAGTGGTAGCTGTCAGGGACGGTATTAGGTCAATACCGAAGGAAACATATTATCCGCTCTATTCTTTGGGAGCCTCCTTTACCGATATATTTTGGGAGGTACTGTGGCCCGCTTCCCTGCCTAAGTTTATTACGGCAGTCAGGGTGGCATTAGCTACGGCAATATCTGTTCTATTTTTCACTGAAACCTTTGGCACACAGTATGGCATGGGATATTTTATCATGGATGCATGGCTGAGGGTAAACTATTTGGAAATGTACTCTGGTATCGTGGTGCTGAGCTTTATCGGCTTGATTTTGTTCAGCGCAATAGATATAATTGAAAAGCAGGCCTGCCATTGGCAGTACAAGTGAGAACCATTAATTAATTAAAGGAGTAATAATTATGGCTATTGAAGTTTATAACATCATGGAGGACCTGGTAGATCAGAACATGAAGAAAATTGTAGAGCAGATTCCTAATGTCTGTTACTGCGAGCAGTGCATTGCAGATATTACCGCGATGGCATTAAATAATTTGAAGCCACGTTACGTCAGCAGTGCCAAGGGCGGTGTATTAGCTAGAGTTATGGGTACCACCGAGGTGGAGCAGATTAATTTGATCCGCGAAATTACCTCTGCTGCTGAGAAGGTTGCCGCAAGACCACATCACAGTCTGGATGTAAAGGTTAAGAACAATCGTCACATTACTATCACTAGAGAAGAAGTCAAGGAATAATTATTAAGTTTTTCATATGCAATTATGAGTGAAGGAGTTGTGTATTTTCAGCTCCTTTTTACATGCATATGTATTTTAGTATTTATTTGAGGAGTTATAATGAATAGTTTATCAATCATATTCACGCTTATATGTATAGGTTACAGTGCCTATGAAATAAAGAAAGCGCACAGGGAAAAGCTGGAAAATGTAGCAGGAAATGAGGCGCAGAACGTTATTTCCGTCGGTGTTCTCTTTACCTTTGTTGGTATTGCTATAAGTCTTATGTACTTCGATACTAATCCAGAAACGATGGCACAGAGTATTGAAGTTTTTCTTGACGGTATGAAAACAGCCTTTTACACCTCTATTGTAGGTATGATGGCGGCTATTATCATCAAATACATTCAGGCTGGTGTAGAAGCCAAGGAGGATGTGGAGTACAGGGAAAGTCTTGAAAATATCAAGGCAATGAATAGCAGTTTAAAGGATGTAGTGGCTGAACTTAAAGCTGTAAGAAACAGTACAGAAAATAATACCACCTCTGATGTAGCCAATAATGTACAGCTTCGTAAGGAAATATCTGCCCTTAATACCGCTTTTCGTGATTTTATTACCGCCTACAATACCTCGCAGGAAAATGTGAATAAAAAGGTTGAGGAGTACGGCGAAAGCTTCCGTCAGTTAAATGCTTCTGTGCAGGATCTTAATAAATGGCAGTCAGAATACAAGAATATTGTGGATGAATCCATTAAGGAATTAAACGTCATTCAGAGTACCTTTATTACCTTCCAGGAGGTAGTATCTCAGGATGTTACAAGCAGGATTATTGAGCTCAATGAGACCATGCAGACATTTGCAAAAACAACTAAGCTGAGTGTTGATGTACAGGACAGTCTGCATAAATCTACATCAAGCCTTACTGAAATGGTGGCTCTTTACAAGGCAAATATAAAAGAGGTACAGGAAATTCTTGATAAACTGAAAAATGCGCAAACAGAATGAGAATGTTTTTGAAACAATGTTGTAAAGTAGAAATAAATTATTTATTTCTTTGGTCAGGTGTGTTATAATAGTTTAGATGGGTTTAAGGATGCATATTAATTACAGGAAAGGTTGAGAATGATATGTTCAATATACGTAAGATAGCAGCAGCTATGGCTGGTATAGTTGCTATGACTGGTGCTGTGGCAATTATGGACATTCCAGGAGTAAATTTTGGAACAGAGATTTCTACAGCTTCTGCTGCCGAATTTGTACCTCGCCAGTTTACTCCAAGAACACTTTTTAATTATGGACCAAATGAATTTGTTGAGAGATTTAACAGCTTAGGCCAGAGTAATTCCGAGAGCCGTCTCCATGCACCAGTAGGTGAAAAAATTATTGTTGATGAGGCAGAATCTACCTTTACTAATGTTCATTTTGATACTGATGCTGCAGGTAATGAGATTTATTCAATGACCATTTCTGGTTATGAGCCTGATGATGTGAAGACAGCACTTTTACGTACCATATATATGATTGACCGCCGTTATGTATCAGAAGCTTCAATAGCTTTTGAAAAAATTGTGGTGGAGCAGGTCAGCGATGAAGAAAGCTTGGCTGATGAGTATATGATTATAACAAAGGCTCCTGGCAAAAATGCAATAAAGATTTATCTTCTGTGGGGTTAATTTATTAATTGAAATAATGAGGAGAAGATCCTGATTTAACGTTGTTAAGTCGGGATTTTTTATTTATTCACTTTTAGTCTTTAAATATTGACAATGTAAAAAAAAGTCGGCTATAATAAAAGTATAGTATAATAATAGCCGAGGAGAGTGGCGTAAATGACATATATAAGCCGTGCAATTGAAAAAACTTTTTTAGCAGCAGTACGAGATTTTAAAGTGGTTTTGGTTACAGGACCACGTCAATGTGGTAAAACCACCATGATGAAGAAAATGGCAGAAGACGAAAATCGTGGTAGAAAGTATATTTCCTTAGATGATTTTGCCACAAGGAAAATGGCTGTAGAATCGCCGAATCTTTTTCTCCAAGTTTATAAACCACCAGTTTTTATTGATGAGGTTCAGTATGCACCACAGCTTTTTTCTTATATAAAAATGTATGTGGATGAGTATCAGCAGCCAGGAGATATATGGCTATCAGGTTCGCAAATTTTTAAGCTGATGGAGAATGTGCAGGAATCACTGGCAGGAAGAGTGGGAATTCTTAAAATGAATACCTTTTCTCAGGCAGAGATAGAGGAGGTAGAATCGTCACCATTTAGGCCAGAAATAGATTATTTAATAGCAAGGGGAGAAAATAGAAAAAAAATAGAAATGCCTGAGCTATATGAAAGGATTTTTAAAGGCTCTTTGCCAGATGTAGTGCAGCATGAACTATCATCTCGAGATAGATTGTATTCTAGCTATATAGCTACTTATATAGAACGTGATGTTAGAGAAATTTCTGGAATAATAGACTCATTGAAATTTTATGATTTTGTTACGGCAACGGCAGCGCATATAGGTCAGATTATAAATTTCCGTACTATAGCCGATGCAGCAGGAATATCTGTTCAGACTGCTAAGGAATGGATGCAGATATTAGAAAGATTAGGAATAATATTCTTTTTACATCCATACACTAATAATCTGCTTAAAAGAACGATTAGCAAGCCAAAACTTTATTTTTACGATACTGGATTAGCAATCTATCTTACAAGATGGTCAGATAGTATAACATTGATGAATGGCAGCTTTAATGGAGCTGCACTGGAAAATTTCGTGGTGTCAGAAATTGTAAAAAGCTATTATAATGCAGGTGAGGAACATTATATTAATTACTATAGAGATAAGGATGCAAAAGAAATTGATATTGTACGAGAAATAAATAATACAGTGTATCCTATGGAAATAAAGAAAACTGGTTTACCTGATGCAAGAATTACCAAGGTCTTTTCTGTGCTGGAAAATAAGGGAAAAACAGTGGCACCAGGAATTGTACTATGCACAGCTCAAAACATAAGTACCTTAGGAAAAGGTAACTATGTAGTGCCAATCGCTTTTGTTTGATACCAGATAAAAAAAGCTGACCACCGAAGTGATCAGCTCTTTCTGTGTTTATGTTTTAGGAAAGTATTAGCTTTTATTAAACAATACCCTGAGCCATCATAGCATCAGCAACCTTCAGGAAGCCAGCGATGTTGCAGCCTACCAGCAGATCACCCTCGTGACCATACTCCTTAGCGGCATTCTTGGAAGCATTGTAAATGCTAGCCATGATACCCTTCAGCTTCTCATCAACTTCCTCAAAGGTCCAGCTGTAACGCATGGAGTTCTGAGCCATCTCCAGAGCGGAGGTAGCAACACCGCCAGCATTTGCAGCCTTAGCAGGAGCAAACATAATCTTGTTGGACTGCAGATACTCAATTGCATCCAGAGTAGAAGGCATGTTAGCACCCTCACCAACCAGCTTAACGCCGTTAGCAACCAGAGCCTTAGCACTCTCAAGGTCTAATTCCTGCTGGGTAGCACATGGCAGAGCGATATCGCACTTAATGGTCCAAATGCCCTTGCAGCCTTCAGTGTAGGTAGCAGAAGCCTTACGTGCAGCGTACTCCTTAATACGGCCGCGCTCAACTTCCTTAATCTGCTTAACGAGAGCAACATCAATACCCTCTGGGTCAAATACATAGCCGTTGGAATCGGAGCAAGCAACAACCTTAGCACCGAACTCCTGAGCCTTCTCCATTGCATAGATAGCAACGTTACCGGAACCGGAAACTACAACAGTCTGATCCTTGTAGCTCATGCCGTTATCCTCTAAGTACAGCTTAGTGAAGTACAGCAGGCCATAACCAGTAGCCTCGGTACGAGCTAAGGAACCGCCATAGGTCAGGCCCTTACCAGTCAGAACACCAGCCTCATAAGCATTGCGGATACGCTTGAACTGACCATACAGATAGCCGATCTCACGACCGCCAACACCGATATCACCAGCAGGAACGTCAGTATCCTGACCGATGTGACGCTGCAGCTCAGTCATGAAGCTCTGGCAGAAACGCATGATTTCGTTATCGGACTTGCCCTTAGGATCGAAGTTGGAACCGCCCTTGCCACCGCCGATTGGCAGAGTGGTCAGGGAATTCTTGAATACCTGCTCGAAGCCTAAGAACTTAATGATAGAAAGATTTACGGAAGGATGGAGACGAAGACCGCCCTTGTAAGGTCCAATTGCACTATTGAACTGTACACGGTAGCCCTTGTTTACATGAACCTTGCCTGCATCATCAACCCAAGGAACGCGGAACATAACAACGCGCTCAGGCTCAACCATACGCTCTAACAGTGCAGCATTCTGATACTTAGGATTTGCATCAATAACTGGAGCGATAGAAGTCAGAACTTCTTTTACAGTATTATGGAACTCAGTCTCGCCTGGGTTCTCGCGAACAACCTTCTCAATGATTTCGTCAACATACTTGCTCATATAAAAATCCTCCTACATAAATATTCCGTTCATAGAAATATTTGAAATTGTACTGTAAATTTTTAGAATTTATATGTTTTAAATACAGCTATTCAAAACATTTATTATTATCCTATAATTTTGCGTCAATGTCAATAGTTTTTTAATATGTTCTTAGAAGTATTTTTGTATACATTGTACGTGAATTTTTAAATAATGTTTTTCTGCGATGGACAAATACATTTTTGTATATGCAGATTTTGCAAATACAGAGACAAAATGCTATCTCTTTGCTTATTAGTACTGAGGCCATAATTGTAAAGTTGTTTATTAAGTGGGAAGCAGGTGAAATTGTCAGAACATTCATTTGAAGTGGTGACAAGAAAAAATACTTGACAACCTTTTCATATCCTTGTATAATAGTTCATGGTCAGTCGTGCGGGATTTTTTAGGAAGCAGGTGAGTATATGGACAGCATGGCGAACAGAATCCATGTTACAGAGTTGTTTGGCTTGTATGGTCCTATGCTTACAGAAAAGCAGTATAAATGCCTTTCAATGTACTTGGATGAAGATTTTTCTCTTTCTGAGATTGGAGAGGATTTAGGCGTATCCCGTCAGGCAGTGCATGACCTTTTGTCTCGTGCCCGTCAGAAGATGGAGGATTTGGAGACTGAGCTGGGGCTGGCAAAAAGACAGCAGCAGCAGCGTGAAGCACTGAATGCAATTTATGAGGAAATTTCCCAGCTTGCTAATGAAGATAATGCAGGGAAAGTTAAAGATATATTAGCCCATTTGGAACCATTTACCAGCAGGGCATAGAAATGGAAGGAGGCTTTCGGATGTTTGAAGGCTTGGCAGATCGTCTGCAAGAGACATTTAAAAAGCTGAGAGGTCATGGAAAGCTTACCGAGGATGACGTAAATGAGGCCATGCGAGACGTGCGAATGGCACTTCTCGAAGCTGACGTAAATTTCAAGGTAGTAAAGCAGTTTATTAAGACAGTCAAGGAGCGTGCAGTTGGTCAGGAGGTTATGGAGAACCTCACGCCAGCGCAGTTAGTTGTCAAGATTGTCAATGAGGAATTGACTACATTGTTAGGCGGTTCCCAAAGCAAGATTAATATACAGCCAAATCCACCAACTATTATAATGATGGTAGGTTTGCAGGGTGCTGGTAAAACTACATCTGCTGGTAAGCTCGCACTTACATTAAAGAAGCAGGGCAAGAGTCCTCTGCTGGTAGCTGGCGATATTTATCGTCCTGCGGCTATTACTCAGTTGCAGGTTATCGGTAAACAGCTGAATATTCCAGTGTTTGCTATGGAGCAGGGCACAAGTCCTGTAACCATAGCAGAAGAATCCATAAAGTATGCAAGCGGTCATTTGAATGATGTAGTTATCATAGATACTGCGGGCCGTTTACAGATAGATGAGAAGCTGATGCAGGAGCTGAAGGATATTAAATCCACAGTTAATCCGCATGAAATTCTCTTAGTAGTAGATGCCATGACTGGTCAGGAAGCAGTCAATGTAGCAGATGCCTTCAATAAGGATTTGTCCGTTGATGGTCTTATCATGACTAAGATGGATGGTGATGCCCGCGGTGGTGCCGCACTTTCCGTTAAGTCTGTTACAGGTCTTAATGTAAAGTTCATCGGTATTGGCGAGAAGCTGGAGCCACTTGCTCCTTTCTATCCAGACCGTATGGCTTCCCGAATTTTGGGCATGGGTGACGTGCTGTCACTGATTGAGAAGGCTCAGGCAACCTTTGATATTGAGGAAGCAAAGAAGCTGGAGAAAAAGCTCCGCAAGGACGATTTCACCTTGGATGATTTCCTTAATCAGATGCAGCAGGTTAAGAAATTAGGCTCCTTTGAGGATATTCTTGGCATGATTCCAGGTATGGGTGATGTGAAGAAGAAGCTGGAAGGTAAGGATTTAGACCTCGATGGCAAGGAAATGCGTCAGATTGAGGCAATTATTAAATCCATGACTCCAAAGGAAAGAGCCGATATCAGCATTATCAATGGCAGCCGACGCAAGCGTATTGCTATGGGCAGTGGTACCAGAGTGCAGGACGTAAACCGTCTCTTGAAGCAGTTTGGTGAGATGCAGAAGATGATGCGCAAGATGAAGAAAATGAAGATGGGCAAGAAGGGCGGTTTCCCAGGCATGGGAGCGTTGAAAAATCTTGCTGGAGGCATGAAGCTTCCATTTATGCGTTAAGCATTTTTATCAATGAGGTATTCAATTTTAAATTTTGCAGAAGCAAATTAAATTGAAATAGATTTTTAGAAGAATATTATTTAGATTTTACAGGAGTGAATTTAAAATGGCAGTTAAGATTCGTTTAAACCGTATGGGCGCAAAGAGAAATCCTTTCTATCGTATTGTTGTAGCTGATTCCCGTTCCCCACGTGATGGTCGTTTCATCGAGATTCTCGGTAACTACGATTCCACCAAGGAGCCAGCTATTGTAAATATCGACGAGGCTAAGGCAATTGACTGGATGCAGAAGGGTGCACAGCCTACCGATACCGTTCGTTCTCTGTTCTCCAAGCAGGGTATCATGGCTAAGTACGATGCAGCAAAGCATGCTAAGAACTAATAGCTCTTTTCAGCGTTCTTCAATGAAAGGATAACGGCATGAAAGAGATTATTGAAATAATCGCTAGATCTCTTGTTGATCATCCAGAGCAGATTGTTGTAGATGAGAAGCAGGATGGCGACACTGTAACCTATGAGTTGCGTGTTGCTGCTGACGATATGGGTAAGGTAATTGGTAAGCAGGGACGTATTGCTAAGGCATTGCGTACTGTTGTTAAGGCTGCCGCTACCCGCGAAAATAAGAAAGTTAATGTAGAGATTGTAGAATAATGCAATTACTTGACTGTTAAAGTGAAACAAAGCGGCTGGTGTTTGCCTTCGGGCGGCTTGCCGCTATTTCTTTAGGATGAATAATTATTTATTTGAATGGAGGAAAAATCAATGGATAGCGTAAACATCCTTGTACCACTGAATATTAAGGCAAAACTGACTGAGAAGCTGAAGAAGCGTATGGTTGACGGCATGGAAGCCGACCTTAATAATATTGAGCTGGAATTACAGCAGATTGATATTGAGGAGAAGAAGGCTGCTGGTCAGATTCCACCAGAGGATATCCGTCAGATGCAGGCTATGCGTGCACATTTCGGTCAGATGCGTGAGGAGCGTCTGAATGTACGTGCTCAGATTTCCGAGCAGTTAGCTACCACTAAGAAGCTGGTTCTCGGTGCAGAGATTATCCAGCATCAGACCAACCGCGTAGTAGAGCTGAAAATTGGTGATAATATCCGTGATATTCACAATCTGGAAGTTGTTGTGGAGGATGACGTAGTTGTTGCGATCCGAGGCTAAGAAAAAAGCAGAAAACAAAGACCGTATTGTTGTTGGCAAGGCAGGAGCACCTCAGGGCATTCGCGGAGATATAAGGGTAATTCCTTTAACAGATTTTCCAGAGCGTTTTGAGGAACTGGATTATGTTTATGTCGATGATGAACGTCTTGATATCGTAGATGTGAAGTATCATAAGCAGTTTGTGCTGTTGAGATTTAAGCAGTATGATGTAAGGGAAACGGTAGCCTCTCTCACAGGAAAGCTTCTCATGATTGACAAAAAGGATGCTGTTCCTCTCGAAGAAGGCGAATATTACACCTTTGATATCATCGGTCTTGAGGTATTTGACTTAGAGAAAAATTCATTAGGTCATGTTACTGAGGTACTGAAGACTGGCAGTAACGATGTTTATGTAACCTCTAAGAAGGGCGAGGCAAAACAGCTGATGATTCCTGCATTGAAGGCAGTTGTCAAGGAAATAAACGTACCAGAAGGACGCATGGTTATTGACATAAATATGCTGGAGGAAATCTGATGCTCAGGATAGACATACTGTCCCTGTTTCCAGAAATGTTTAAGGGCGTTTTTGGCGAAAGTATCATTAAAAGAGCAAAAGCGGCAAATCTTTTGGATATACATTTAATGAATTTTCGTGATTTTGCCTTTTCTAAGCATAAAAATGTAGACGATATTCCCTTTGGCGGAGGAAGCGGCATGGTATTAAAGCCAGAGCCTCTCTTTCGGGCAGTAAACTTTTTGAAGGAAACCACTAATTTTGCAAAAAGAAGAGTTATTCTTTTGAGTCCAGAGGGAAAAGTATTTAATCAGGAAAAAGCTAAGGAATTAGCTACCTACGACCAGCTGATTTTTATCTGCGGCCATTATGAAGGCTTTGATGCCAGAATAAGCAACTATTTAGCTGATGAAGCAATTTCCATTGGTGATTTTGTCTTAACAGGCGGAGAGCTTCCAGCTATGATGATTACTGACGCAGTAGCTAGAATGATTCCTGGTGTTTTAGGCTCAGAGGAGTCTGCCCCAACAGATTCTTTTTACAATGGTTTATTAGAACACCCTCAGTATACAAGACCACGTGATTTTGAAGGAATGCAGGTGCCAGAAGTATTATTTTCCGGCAATCATGCTAAAATCAACAGATGGCGAAGGGAAGAAGCTCTGAGAGTAACCTTTGAAAAAAGACCGGATTTGCTGAAAAATGCAGAACTGGATAAAAAGGATAAGGAATTTTTAGCTGGTCTGATGGACAGTGATTAGTAAATAGTGGTTAGTAATTAATATAGATATGTTTAGGGCAGCTTTTAGGAGTTGCCCTATTTTTCTTGACATGAATTTGTGGCTAATATATAATATAACTATAGATTAGTCGTAAAGAAGGGATGAAAATGTATTTCAATCGTGCTATAAGTCAATTTGTAGAAAAGACTGCCCATGATTTTAAAGCTATATTAGTTACAGGAGCAAGACAGGTAGGTAAATCTACCATGTTAAAAGAAATTTATCCAAAGCGAAGATATATTACCTTTGATGATCCATTGATACTAGAACAGGCAAAAACAGAGCCAGGATTATTTTTCCGTAATAATCGTGTTCCATTGGTATTAGACGAGGTACAGTATATTCAAGAGTTGTTTCCTTATATAAAAATGGAATGTGACAATAAGAAAGAAAAAGATTTATTTGCTTTGACAGGTTCACAGAGTTTTCAGTTAATGAAGAATGTATCGGAATCTCTTGCTGGCAGAGTGGCAATATTTGAGTTAGCTGGTCTATCTATGCGTGAAATCAGAAATGACAGCTTTAATAAGCCATTTGTTCCCACAGAAGAATATGTATCACAGAGAGAAAATGAAAAGCTTCATTACGATAGGGATATTTGGTATTATATTCATCGTGGCAGTTATCCCGCATTGTATGAATCAGAAGGAATGGATTGGCAGACTTTTTATGCTTCCTATGTTCAGACTTACATAAGCAGGGATATAAACGATTTGTTGAAGATAAAGGATAATATTAAATTTATTCGTTTTCTGACAGTGCTGGCTGCTAGAACTGGGCAAATGCTTAACTATGCTAAATTAGCAGAACACGCAGATATTACTTTAAGTACGGCTAAAGAATGGACTTCTGTATTGGAAGCTTCGGGCATAGTGTATATACTACAGCCATATGCAAATTCGGCATTGACGAGAGCTATAAAGACACCTAAGATATATTTTCGTGATACTGGCCTTGCCTGTTATCTGACTAAGCATAGAACAGCAGAATTAGCTTCTAATGGAGCATTGGCAGGGGCATTATTTGAGACCTTTGTAATATCTGAGGTGTTGAAAAGCTTTTCTAATGCTGGTATGGATTATCGTATGTATGTCAGCTATTATCGTGGCAAGGATAAGAATCGTGAAGCAGAAATAGATTTAATAATTGAAGATGAGGATACAATTTATCCAGTAGAAATAAAAATGTCTGCAAATCCAAGACTTGATATGACAAGTGCTTTTGATATATTGGATAAAGTGAAGGGGAAAAAGAGAGGCCAAGGCACTGTTCTTTGTATGTATGAAAATCCTCTGTGGCTGAATGAAAGAAATATTGCATTGCCAATAGAGTATATTTAAGGTTGTACCATGTAATTGTTAAAGTATACTGCATAATTTGATAGTGAGGTTTAAAATGAATATTTATGTTAAAGAATTTAAAAATGTACTATTGGTAAAAAAAATGTTACAAATATTTAATAGTAAAGTATGGATTAGTAAGCTTACATCAATAGATAATGTCAATGAAACCGATATTATAATTATATCTAAAGAAGATATTGATTTTTATTGTGATAAGGGGAAAATAATTTATTATGAAGATTTTATTAGAGAATTAAATGAATATTTGATTAAGGAAATATCTGTAAATTATGATAGATACTATTTAGCAAGTGAAATTAAAAAAGCATATTATGAAAATATTAATACATTGTGTGTAGGAAGCTCTTATGCACAATTTGGAATAGAGACAAAATTATATTCATATTTGTCAAATTGTTCATTAGGTTCACAAGATATGTACTATTCATATAAAATTATAAGAGAAGTATGCGATAAAAATGACAATATTGAAAATATTGTTTTGGTGACAGCGTATTATTATTTTTATAGTGATTTATCATTAACAAAGGATTTGGGGGAATTATCAAGAGTTAGTAGAGTGTACTATCCATTATTTAACGATTTGCATAATGCTATTTTAGTACCACCATGTTCGTCTTTTTTTCCTATCAGTAATATTCTAGATATTGAAAAACTTATTGATAAAAATTTTTATGATAGTTATTTTGGACCTCACCGCATGAGAAGCAGTATGACTTGCGTACAGTGGGAAAATAGAACAAGAACATGGAATGAAATTTCCAACGCAGAAAAAGAATTTCTTTGTAAATATAGAGCAGAAGCACATAATAAATCAATAAAGCATATTAATACATTTTGCGAGAATATAAAAATTTTTTTGGAATTAAATCAGTATTTAAAAGATAAACAAGTAGATTTATATGTTGTTGTTCCACCTGCTACAAAATATTATAGAAAATATTTGAATCATAAATTTAAGGATATGAGCTATGAAGTTTGGAATAGAGTTCCGTATGATTTCAAAATTTTAGATTTATTTGATAGTAAGGACTTTGATGAGAGTGACTTTGTTGATACTGATCATTTAAATGATAAAGGTGCGGTTAAATTTACTAATATTATTAATGATTTGATACAAAATTAAAAAATACATATTAATCACTACTTCTGATAGAAGTTATGATTGTAATGAAATGAGATATTGTAAAGTTGAATATTTAAATAGACTATATGGCTAAAAATATATTAGTTGTTACATATGATAGAGTAGGTGTTGAAAAGACATATCTATGAATTTTATAAGTAGAAGGTGTATATTTTATGAAGTATGTAATAAGACCAATAGAAAAGAAGGATAATAAACGTATAGAGGAGATAATTCGCTCCTGCCTTATAGAATTTGGCGGTAATCATGAAGGAACTGCATGGATTGATTCGGACTTGGGGCGATTTTCTGAAATATATGCAGGTGAAGGCAGAGGTTACTGGGTGGCAGAAGATGAAAATGGTACTGTAGTAGGTGGTTCAGGTATTGGTGAGCTTCCAGAGGTAGATGGTGTATGTGAGCTTCAGAAAATGTATTGTGTGCCAGAGGTGAGAGGGAAGGGCATTTCTCATGAGCTGATGAAGATTTGTCTTGATTTTGCGACTAAACATTACGATAAATGCTATCTAGAAACAATTGAAAGCATGATAGGAGCACAGAGATTTTATGAGAAATTTGGCTTTACAAGGGTGACAGAGGCTTTGACAGAGACCGGACATGGTGCCTGTGATGTACGGTATATCAAGGAACTGAGATAATTTCAAATAAAGAACCGTCAGTATGATTACTGGCGGTCTTTTTGTGTAATAAAACTAATATTCATTTTTATCTCACTCCAAG
>CALZDE010000006.1 GCA_945637225.1 uncultured Selenomonadaceae bacterium | reverse complement strand
TGGCTTTCTGATAGTGAAGAAATAGAAATGCTGGAAAAGGAAAAGCGGAAAAAGGAACTTGCCTTAAAACAGCTTCGTGAAAGTCTTCCAGAAATTACACGAGGGAAAAAGCTGGCTAGTCTCTGCTATTCCATTATCAATAATAATATCAAGGTGCTTGACAAGAATGTAGACAGCTGTTACAAAGCTTATTGTCAGAAGCTTACCATTAACCGAAGGGCAGAAGAAGAATATAAAAATATCAAGGAAAAGCTGGACAAGGCTGGTATAAAGCCTGCACCAAAGAAAAAAGATAACAATGGCTTTTGGGAGTCTGTTATTGAAATAGGTAAATTATTTTCTGCTGGAGAAGAATCTTCGGAGGAAAATAAAACATCTGAAGAAAACGCACTTACTGAGGAGGAAGTGAAGGAACTTCAAAATCAGCTGTCAGAGGCTTCTTTAAAAAATGATGATACCGCTAAGGAAAAGAAGGAAGCATTGTTAGCCCTAAAGTCGGAAGTGGAGAACTTTCAGCAGGAAGTAAATTCTCTGACAGGGCTTTTTAACAGCTATTACGAGCTTTTTAAGGAGATACTTACGGAAAAGGGCTATCCTTTGCAATTTGAACTGCCAGCAATTAAGATGGATGATACCGATGAGAAAATAGGCTATGTGCTAGGCTATGATGTCAGGATTATCCACGAAACAATGCTGAAGCTGATGGCTGTGCAGTCCAAGGTGGCAGGAATAGGCAACAGGCTGAGCAAGCAGTATCATGAAGCTATGAAGGCAGATGTGCGTACTATATGAGTGACGTGTTTAATTAATTTTTTTGCAAAAATAAGGTTCTTAGTAAATGAGAGCCTTTTTTTTATAGAAATTTTGTGGTATAACGACTAAGATATATCCTCATAGTCGTTGAAACACTATCATATGTAGAAAATGCTGATTGCATTTTCCTGAATAAATGTGTTATAATTATGATGTGTAGTTATGTTTATTCGGGGGTGACATTTTGATTTACAGGTTAATGAAATTCATCAGCTGGCTTGCTTGCTGTTTTTCTATGTCTGCCTGCAACAGACTGGGACGTTTTTTAGGGAATTTGACTTGGTGTGTGGTGCCTGCAAAAAGAAAGAAGCTGGCTCGTGACCAGATAACACGCTGTATAGGCGTTGGAGATGAGGAGGCGGACCGTATAGCGAAAGCTTCGTGGGTACAGTTTGGACCTATGCTTATGGAGGTATTGCGTTATCCTAAGCTTTTGCCGGATATAAAGAATAATTATGTTACCATAGATGGCTTGGAATATTTGCAGGAAGCTATTGATAAAAAACAGGGTGCGGTAATTGCTACATCTCATAGTGACAGCTGGGAACTTATGGGTGCGGCTTTGGCTCAGTATGGTGTTCCTTTGGCTGGTGTAGCTATGAAGCAGAAAGACGGTGCCATGGATAAATTTATCATGGAATACCGCAGAATGTCAGGAATGCATATTACTTATAAATCTGATGTCCGTGAAATGTTCAAGATGATTAAGGAGGGCTGGATGATTGGCCTTATCATGGATCAGGACCCTAGTCTGCGTGACGGTATAATTATAAATTTTTTCAACAGAAAGACTAATACTGTTACTGGGCCGGCTACCTTAGCCAGATTTCAGAATGCACCGATTTTCCCAGGTCAGATAATTCATAGACCTGATGGCGGACATCACATTACTATTTACCCTCCTATTTATGTGGAAAAAACAAAGAATAAAGAAGATGACATTCGCCGTACTATGCAGGAATTAAACGACATATTGGAGAAGCATATAAGAGAGTATCCAGAAGATTGGTTCTGGTTGCATGACCGCTGGAAGTCTGTGCGTAATAATGGCATTGAGGAATAAATGTGATCAAGGTGAAGGGGGAGTTTTTTTGAAGCAGAGAACAATTGACCACGCTGTTAAATATACAGGTATAGGGCTTCATTCCGGCAGGGAAGTAAATTTGGAATTACAGCCGGCTGAGGAAGGTACTGGCATTGTATATTATCGTGTAGATGTGGAAGGCAGTCCTAGTATCAGAGCGATTGCAGAAAATGTTACATCTACCATTCGTGCTACTACGATTGAGGAAAATGGCGTTAAGGTGTTTACAATCGAGCATTTAATGTCAGCTTTTCATGCTCATGGCATAGATAACTGCAAGGTGCTTATTGATTCCGAGGAGCCACCTGTAGCAGATGGCAGTTCTTTAGAATTTTTTAAGCTTATACAGTCTGCTGGCATAAAGGAGCAGGAGGCTGAACGTCAGGAAATTGTCATTGATAAGGCGTACAGGGTAGAGGATGGAGACAAGATGGTGGTTGCCCTGCCTTATGATGGTTTTAGAATCAGCTTTACTTCAATAAATCCTCATCCTCTTATTGGCACTCAGTATTTTGATGTAGTTGTTGAAGGGGATAATTACGAGAAGGAAATTGCTCAGGCACGTACCATTGCTTATGAAAAAGAGATTGAAATGCTCAGAAAAATGGGTTTAGGTCTTGGCGGTACTATTGATAATGTGATTGTATATAATGATGAAGGCTGGATGAATCCGCTTCATTACCCTGATGAGCTGGTGCGTCATAAGATTTTGGATATTGTGGGTGACTTGCGTCTGGCTGGTATCTGCCGAGGTCATTTCATCGCTGTAAAGTCAGGTCATGCGTTAAACAGCGTGATGGCAAAGTTATTAAGGAAAGAACTGGTTAAGTAATTTAACCATGTCAAATAGAATTTACAAAATATAAAGGAAGAAGGATATCAATAATGGAATTAAATGTAGAACAGATTATGGAGATATTACCTCATCGTGCCCCTTTTTTACTGGTAGACAAGATTACTGAAATGGAGCCTTTCAAGTATGCTGTCGGCTACAAGAACATCACCTTTAATGAGCCACAGTTTGCAGGCCATTTCCCAGGCAAGCCAGTAATGCCAGGCGTTCTTTTAGTAGAGGCAATGGCACAGGTTGGCGGTGTATGCATGCTGTGTGCAGAGGAGCATCGTGGCAAGATCCCATTCTTTGGCGCAATTGATAATGTAAAGTTTAAGCGTCCTGTAGTTCCTGGTGACAAGGTGGTAATGAGAGCTGAGGTTACAAAGGTTAAGGGTAATTTTGGCAAGGTTCATGCAGAGGCTTTTGTCGATGACCAGCTGGCAGCACAGGCAGATTTGACCTATGCGCTTCAGGCACCAATAAAGGAAGAAGAAAAGTAATTTTTCAAAATTAATGCTTTTTATGTGATATGAGCAGAAAATAAAAGAAAAAGGGCTATTTCTTATAGATTTAGAGAGTTATTTTAGTATGCTTGCCGATTATGGCTGTATTTGGCTTAATTTAGCATGTAGAAAGTTTGTTTATTCATGTGAATGTATACTTATATAGTTTTCCTATTGGTGAAGGCATACTAAAGGAGTGGAATTTTAATGACAGATGAAAATAAGGCTGTTGCAGATATACATCCTATGGCAGTAGTACATCCTAATGCGAAGATTGGCAAGAATGTAAAAATCGGCCCCTTCGTTACCATAGATGAGCATGTAACCATTGGTGATGGCACTGTTATTAAGCCTAACGTTTATATTACCGGTCACACGACTATTGGTAAGGATTGTGTTATCTTTGCTGGCTGCTCCATTGGTGAAGAGCCACAGGATTTAAAATATGCCGGTGAAGAAAGCTATGTAGAAATAGGCGACCGTACAAAGATTCATGAGTATTGCACTATTCATCGTGGTACCAAAGATGGCGGTCTTGTCACTAAGATAGGTGACGATGTTCTGCTGATGGCTTATGTACATGTAGCTCATGACTGTATCATTGGCAATCGTGTTATCATGGCAAATGATGCAATGCTGGCAGGTCATGTTGTAGTTGAGGATAGAGCGATTCTTGGCGGCAAGGTGGGTGTACATCAGTTTGTACGCATTGGCCAGCTGGCAATGATTGGCGGTATGTCACGCATTGTAGAGGATGTGGTGCCATTTACTATTGTAGAGGGTTCGCCAGACGCTCATACTCGTGGCCTTAATAGTATAGGTATTCAGAGAGCAGGTATTGACACTGAGGTCCGCAAGGATTTGAAGAAGGCATACAGGCTTTTATTCCGTTCAAATATGAAGCTGGCTGATGCCATTACTGCTATTGAAACTGAATGTGATATGTCCAGCAAGGAAGTTGAGGGCTTGGCAGCTTTCTTACGTAAGGTGAGCCGTGGTATCTGCCGTCCAAATAAAGGAAAAAAGACTGCAGCTGCTGCTGAAGACTAAAGAGGGTTTATATATGAAAAAAATCGGACTTTTAGCTGGAGTAGGCAGATTGCCAGTAGAATGTGCCAAGGCTGCCAAAGCTATGGGGATTGAGGTTTATGCTGTAGGTCTGCTGCCAGAGGTAGATGAAGAATTAAGGGCTGTTGCCACAGATTATGCTGATATAAGCATTGGTCAGCTGCAGGCTATTATTGACTACCTGAAGGGAAATGAGATTACCGAGGTTACTATGCTGGGCAAGGTAACTAAGGAACTTCTCTTTGGACCAAATGGTATGCCATTGGTAATGCCTGATATGCGTATGCTGGGTTTGGTGATGACATTGCCAAACCGTGAAGATGATACCATTATGCTTTCCTTTGTAGCTGAGTTGGCTAAGGAGGGAATGAAGGCTCTTGACCAGACTGAGCTTATAAGACCATTAATGCCACCAGCTGGCACTATTACTAAGCTTGAGCCAACTGAAGAACAGCTGAAGGATATGGAATTTGGCTTGAAGATGGCAAGGATGATTGGCGGTATTGACGTAGGTCAGACTGCTGTCGTTAAGAATTTGGCGGTAATGGCTTTAGAAGCTATTGAAGGAACTGATGCCTGCATTAAGCGTGGCGGTCAGCTGGCTAAGGGCGGTGCGGTAGTTGCTAAGGCAGCAAAGCCAAAGCAGGATAACCGCTTTGATGTTCCAGCAGTAGGTACCAAGACTTTGGAGTCCATGATTGAGGTGGGGGCTAAAGCACTGGTAATTGAAGCTGGCAAGACATTGCTTGTTGAAAAGGAAAAGGTAGTTGAATTGGCGGAAGCTAATGGAATAACTATCGTAGCAATGGAATAAGAAGTTTAGGGACGTACATTTTCTGTGCGTCCTTTTTGCATGGACAAGAAAAATTCCTGTATTTTTCATTTTAGTATGTTAGAGTAATTCAAAGAAATAAATTCTTTATTTCCGTTAATGAGTGTGTTATGATAAACTTCGTTTATCGAAACATTGACATAAGTAGGAAATAAATTCTTTATTTCCTAGAATGAGTATGTTATAATATAATAGAATGACTTTAATTAGGAAGGGTGTAGGGTAATGCTGCAAAATCCCAAAATTATGTTTTCAGCAGGTGAGCCATCGGGCGATCTTCATGGTGAGAGTCTTGCCAAGGCTGTCCGAAAGCTGTCACCAAATGCGGAATTGATTGGCTTTGGCGGTCCAAAGATGGAAGCGGCTGGAGTTCGCCTTTGCTGTGATATGCGGGAATATACCGTCATGGGCGTAGTGGAGGTTGTGCTGAATCTTCGCCGTATTTTGGGGCTGCTGGATAAGCTGTGCGATTTTATGCAGAAAGAAAAGCCTGACATCCTTGTACTTATAGATTATCCTGATTTTAACTGGCGGCTGGCAAAAAAGGCTAAGGCTATGGGAATAACGGTTTTTTCCTATATACCGCCTTCTGCGTGGGCATGGCGCAAGGGTCGCGCGAAAAAGTGCAGTGCTATTGCTGATGAATTTGCGGCTATTTTTCCTTTTGAGCTTCCTGTTTATCAGGCGGCAGGGGCAAATATTACCTTTCAGGGGAATCCGCTTATTGATACAGTTCATGCTTCCATGACTGAGGATGAAGCTCGTCAGCACTTTGGTGTGAAGGTGGGGGCGGTGCCTGTTTTGTTAATACCTGGAAGCCGTAAGCAGGAAATAAATATGCTTCTGCCTGCTATGCTGGAGGCCGCAGTAAAATTAAAGGCAGAAAATAAAGATATAGAATTTTACCTGCCGATTGCACCGGGAATTGACAGAGCATTGTTGCAGTCTAAACTGAATGTACATCCAGAATTAAATATTAATCTTACTGAGGACTGTACATACGATTTGATGAATATTGGCAGATTTGCGCTGGCTACATCCGGTACTGTGGTTTTGGAAGCCGCTATTATGGGACTTCCATGTGTGGCACTTTACCGCATGGCAAAGCTTAATTACTTCATAGGAAAAATGCTGGTGGACATTACTTACTTTACCTTGCCTAATCTCCTGCTGAATAGAGGCATTCAGCCAGAGCTTTTACAGGACGAAGTAAATACGGAAAGAATTTTTGCTGAAGGAAGCCGTTTTCTGCATGATGAAGCGTATTATGAAAAAGTAAAGGCAGGACTGCGTGAGGCGGTAGCTGTGTTGGGAGAGCCTAATGCGGCAGAGCGTGTGGCGGGCAGGATTTTGGCAGCGGCAGAGAAATTTTCTAAAAGATGAGTTCGGGAGACTAATATATCATGAATAGTTATTTGCGCTTATTAAGTTACATCAAACCGTATAAATTAAGACTTATATCAGCTATTCTCTGTATGATTATAGCGGCAGGGTGCAATCTTTATCTCCCTTGGATTATCAAGGATATGATTGATGATGTACTGCTTAACAAAGATATGGAGACGATGAAGTGGATTTGTATCGGTGTAGTAGTGGTTTTCCTCATCAGAGGCGTATTCTACTTCGGTCAGACCTACCTTGTTTCCTATGTTGGTCAGCGTGTTATTGTAGATGTGCGTTCCCAGCTCTTTAAAAAATTTCAGAGAGTATCTCCTGCTTACTATGACAAACATCAGACTGGCGCTATCATGAGTTATGTTACCAATGATGTTGGTGCCATGCAGGCGGCAGTTATTGATAATCTGGTGGATTTAATAACTGAGGCTTCTATTCTTGTCGGTTCTATCGGCATGATGATTTACCTCAACTGGCAGCTTACCCTTATCATAATGGTAGTGGTTCCGATGGTTTCCTTTGCCATGAAAAAGTTTGGCCGTAAGCAGAAATCAACTGGTACTGTCATTCAGGAAAGAATTTCTGATGTTACCTCACGTTTGCAGGAGAGTGTTTCGGCGGCTCGTGTAGTTAAGTCCTTTGTGCGTGAGGAATACGAGATAAAGCGTTTTGATGAAGTTAATTATTTAAGCTTTAGGGCGAACATGAAAAACGTTCAGGTAAGCAGTTTTATGAATCCTACCGTCGAGACTTTGGCAGCTATGGCTGTAGCTGGTCTTCTGTGGGTGGGCGGTTACATGGTAACAAGTGATGTTATTACTGCCGGCGAATTAGTAGCTTTCCTGACCTATGGTGTAAACCTCGCTAATCCTGTTAAGAGACTGAGCAGAGTATATGGCAACATTCAGAAGGCTATGGCATCTGCTGACCGCGTTTTTGGTGTTTTAGATATGGATGAGGGGCTTTACAATAAGGAAAATGCAGTGGTTATGCCTCCTATCAAGGGCAAGGTGGAAATAAAGGATGTTACCTTCTCTTATACAGAGGGCGAACCTGCGCTTGAACATCTTAATATTACAGCAGAGCCGGGACAGATGATAGCCTTGGTAGGTCCTTCTGGCAGTGGTAAATCAACTATTGCTAATCTGTTGCCTCGTTTTTATGATGTAGACAGTGGTGCTATTCTCATTGACGGCATGGATGTACGTGACGTTACTATGGCTTCCCTGCGTGAGCAGATTGGTATAGTGCCACAGGAAACAATGCTTTTCAGTACCACCGTTATGGAAAATATCCGTTATGGCCGTTTGGAAGCTACTGATGAAGAGGTAATTGCAGCGGCTAAAGCGGCTAATGCAGATGAATTTATTCAGGATTTGCCTGATAAGTACAATACAGAATTAGGTGAGCGTGGACTGAATCTTTCTGGCGGTCAGCGTCAGCGTATGGCTATTGCAAGAGCTATTTTGAAGAATCCTGCTATTTTGATTTTGGATGAGGCGACCTCTGCTCTTGATACTGAAAGCGAAAAGATTGTACAGGAAGCTCTTGATAAACTTATGGTGGGCCGTACATCATTCGTTATTGCACACAGGTTATCTACTATATTCAATGCAGACCAGATTTTTGTAGTGGAGGATGGCCGTCTGAAGGAGCATGGTACACATGATGAACTTCTTGCAAGGGGCGGTCTTTACAAGACATTATACGATATTCAATTCCGTCAGGGTGAAGGGGCGTAAGATATGCGTTTAATTTACAATATAGCGGCGGTACTGGCTGTCATATTAATGGTGCCTGCCTTTTTCCTGCGGTCTATCAGGGAAAAGGGATTTACAGAGCGATTAAAACAGCAGCTGGGCAATCAGCCGAAGGAAGCAATTGAAAAGGTAGCAGGGAAAAACTGTATCTGGGTTCATGCTGCTTCAGTAGGTGAGATTGTAGCGGCCAGTCCTCTTATAAAGGAATTTCATAAGGAATTTCCAAAGAGTCCTATTCTAGTGTCTGTCTTTACCAATAATGGCTATGAAATGGCACAGAGAATTATTAAGGATGCGGATAGTATTATCTATCTGCCTTTTGATTTGCCATGGATTACTCCAAATTTAATGCGCAAGATAAAGCCAAGAGTATTTATGCCAGTAGAGACAGAGCTGTGGCCTAATCTCTTGCAGGAAGCAAGGCGCATGAATGTTACTGTGATGATGGTTAATGGACGTATCAGTGAAAAGAGCGTTAAGAGCTATCGTTATCTGAACAGTATGTGGGACGACATGAGAGATACATTTTCTCTCTTTGCCATGCAGTCTCCTATTGATGCAGAGTATATCCTTCGTCTGGGTGCCAAGCCGGAGCTTGTTACAGTGACTGGCAATACCAAATACGACCAGACCTATACCAATGTAGATGATGAAGAAAAGAAGTCCATTATTAAAAGTATGGGCTTAGATGATAATCAGGGAATATTCCTGGCAGGCAGTACTCATCCAGGTGAGGAAGAAGCTGTTATTAATGCTTTTGCTGAGGTAAGAAAGAAATTCCCAAGGGCAAAGCTTCTCATTGCTCCTCGTGCAATTTTACGTGCTGAGGAAATCGGCAAGATGTGTGAGGCCAAAGGATTTAATTACGTCACAAGAAAGCAGTTGCAGGAAAATCCTGAGTTAAAGGGACATGATGCAGTAATTCTTAATACCATCGGCGAGCTGGGCAAGGTTTACAGTATTGGCGATGTGGTATTTGTAGGTGGCAGTCTCATTAAGCATGGCGGTCATAATATCTTAGAACCAGCGGCTCATGGCAAGGCTATAGTAACGGGCTGTAACATGTTCAACTTTAAGGAGACACATGCGCTCTTTAGTGGCAGAAATGCTGTCATTACAGTCAATGATGAAGCAGAACTGATTTCAGCAGCGGTGGAGCTTTTCTCCAATGAAGAAAAACGCCATAAGATGGAAGCAGATACACTGAAAATTATTGAGGAAAATCAGGGTGCGGCCAGAAAGACTGCGGTGCTTTTAAGAAAGGTACTCATGCAGGCACGTGTCCGTTCCACAGATAGAACAGGCGGTTATCAGACATTTTTCTATAAGATGATAAATGGTGAGACCTCCCGCAATATCTTTGTCCGTGGCTTTATCCATCTTCTTCATGCCTTATCCTACGTTTATGGTGCTCTTGTCTATATGAAATTAGAGGGCTATCATATGGGGCTTTTCAAGCAGAAGGAGCTAGACTGTTTTGTTATAAGCTTAGGAAATATTACTGTTGGCGGTACAGGCAAGACACCTACGGCCCAGCAGTTAGCTAGAAAAATCCGCGATATGGGCTACAAGGTAGTCATATTGAATCGCGGCTATCGGGCTAAGTGGCATGGTGATGTCGGTATTGTTTCCGATGGCAAGTCACTTCTGATGGAAGCGGCGCAGTCCGGCGATGAAGCTTACATGCTGGCAAAACACTTGCCAAAGGTGCCTGTTCTCATTGGCCGTGAGCGTTCTGTAAGTGGACAGTATGCGGTGGAAAATTTCGGTGCACAGGTAGCAATTCTTGATGATGGCTTCCAGCATTGGCAGTTAAAGCGTGATTTGGATATTGTGCTTATAGACTCCGTTAATGTCTTTGGTAATGGCTATATGCTTCCAAGAGGTTCTTTACGAGAGCCATTATCACATTTGCAGAGGGCGCAGGTATGTCTTTTGACCAAGGTCGATCAGGCAAAGGATGGTTCATGTGAATATATCCGCGAAAAGATTGCCCATTACAACGTAAGAGCACAGATTGTTGAGAGTATTCATCAGCCTAAGGCTTGTATAGAGCTTAATGAGTGGCGTAACAATATTGCTGATGAAGGAATACCGGTAGAGGAAATGGCAGGCAAAAGGGTAGTAGCGGTTTCTGCTATTGGCAATCCTGCTTCCTTTGAACAGACAGTGCGCCGTACAGGGGCGGATTTGATTGAAAGTGTCCGCTTCCCAGACCACCATGATTATACATCGGTAGAAATGCTGGAGGTAATGGAACAGGCAGTACAGGAAGATGCCGAGGCAATTCTCATTACGGAAAAAGATGCTGTGAAAATTCCTGACCTGTCTAATGAAACAACCGCTTCAGGAAAAGTGGTTCCGATTTATGTCCTGACTATTGCGGTGAAAATTACCAAGGGCGAAAAAGAATTTTATGATATGTTAAAGCGTAAAATAGAGAAGAAATTTAATAGTAAAGGATGAGGTGCAGATGAATACTTTGTGTGTAATACCAGCCCGTTATGCTTCTACAAGATTACCGGGAAAGCCTTTGGCGGATATTGCTGGCAAGCCTATGATAAGCCGTGTTTTTGACAGAGCTTCTAAGGCAAAGCTGGTTACTGGTGTCATTGCGGCTGTTGATGATGAAAGAGTATACGAAGCAGTAGTAAAAAATGGCGGAACTGCCATGATGACCCGTAAGGATCATGCTACTGGCACTGACCGCCTGGCAGAGGTAGCGGCGGCTCATCCAGAGGCAGAGCTTATTATTAATGTACAGGGTGACGAGCCACTTATTGACCCTGAGATTATTGATGCATTAGCGGCGGCCTTTGATGAGGATAAGGAGCTTCAGATGGCAACTGTAAAGTCTCCTATGCACGATAAGGAAGAAATGACAAATCCTAACAATGTCAAGGTAGTTACAGACAAAAATGGCTATGCACTTTATTTCTCACGCTCTCTTATGCCATATCCAAGAGAGGATACAGGCGTGACTGTATATAAGCATATTGGAATTTATGCTTACAAGAGAGATTTTCTCTTGAATTATGCCAAGATGGAGCCAACACCTTTGGAGAAAACAGAATCCTTAGAACAGCTTCGTGCTTTGGAAAATGGCTTCCGCATTAAGGTTATTGAAACAGAGCAGACCTTCGTGGGTGTAGATACTGCCGAAGATTTAGCCAAGGTAAATGAAATATACAAGAATATGTAATGTGAAAATGTAATATGGAGGGGTATAAATGAATACTGTTCAGATTTGCGATAAGGAAAATTATGTTGTAGGCGGTGGCAATCCATTACTGCTTTTAGCTGGCCCATGCGTTTTAGAGGGCTTTGAGCGTTGTCTCATGATTGGCCGTACCATTAAGGAGATTACCGAGCGTTTGGGTATTCCTTATGTTTTCAAGGCATCTTTTGATAAGGCAAACCGTTCTTCCTTCAATGGCTTCCGTGGCCCTGGTCTTGAGAAGGGCTTAGAAATGCTGAAGGCTATTAAGGATGAGCTTCATGTGCCTATCGTTACTGATGTTCATACCGAGGAGCAGGTTGTACCTGTTGCCAAGGTAGCAGATATTGTGCAGATTCCAGCCTTCCTGTGCCGTCAGACCGACCTTCTTTATGCAGCAGCTCAGAGTGGTGCAGTAGTAAATGTCAAGAAGGGACAGTTCATGGCTCCTGGCGATATGCGCAATGTGGTAGATAAGCTTCACGAGGGCGGTTGTTCAAAGATTCTCCTGACTGAGCGCGGTGCTACTTTCGGCTATAATAATCTGGTAGTAGATATGCGTTCTTTCCCAATTATGCGTTCCTTTGGCTACCCTGTTATTTTTGACGGTACTCACAGTGTTCAGCTTCCAGGCGGTGCTGGTACCTGCTCTGCTGGCAATCGTGAATATGTACCAAATCTTGTTCGTGCGGCTGTTGGCTGTGGCGTTGATGGTCTGTTCTTAGAGGTACATGACAATCCAGAAGAAGCTCTCTGCGATGGCCCAAACATGGTTTACCTTGATAAGCTGGAAGATTTACTGAAGGACGCGATTGCAATTCATAATATCGTGCGCAACAAATAAGAGGTAGATAAAATGAATGCTGAAATTAGAAATTCTGCACTGGAAACACTTAAGATAGAAGCTGATTCTGTCATGAAACTGACAGATAGAATTGATGATGAATTTGAAGCTGCTGTAAATCTGATTCTTGACTGTCATGCCAGAGTAGTCGTTACTGGTATGGGCAAATCAGGTCACATCGGCAAGAAGATTGCTGCTACTTTAGCCAGCACAGGCACACCATCCTTTTTCATGCACCCAGGCGAAGCATTTCATGGCGATTTGGGCATGGTTACTGATAAGGATGTGGTTATTGCCATTTCAAACAGTGGTGAAAGCAGTGAGATTGTTAAGATTCTGCCTATCATCAAGAGAATTGGCGCAAAGATAATTGCTATGTGTGGCAGACGTGATTCCAATTTAGGAAAGTTTGCTGATTACTATCTTGATATCAGTGTTGAGCGTGAGGCTTGTCCTTATGGTCTTGCTCCTACTGCCAGCACCACTGCTACTCTTGCTATGGCTGATGCTCTCGCTATGGCACTGATGAAGGTTCGCAAGTTTACTGATCAGGACTTTGCTGTTTTCCATCCAGGCGGAGCCTTGGGCCGCAGACTTCTTCTTACTGTGGAGCATGTTATGCATAAGGGAGAAGAAAATCCTGTTATTCACTATACCAAATCCGCCAAGGAAGCACTTTTCCTCATGACAGATAAGGGATTGGGTGCTACCTCTGTGGTAAATGACAACGGTGAGTTTATGGGGCTTGTTACTGACGGTGACATTCGCCGTATACTCCGTAAGGGCAGTGAATTCCTGGATGAGCCTGTCGACAAGCTTATGACAAAAAATCCTCTTACTATTACCAGCAAGAAGATGGCAACGGAAGCACTCAGTATTATGGAAAAGCATAAGCCTAGACCTATTACCGTACTGCCAGTAGTGGATGAAGATAACAAGCCAGTGGGGATTGTTCATCTGACTGACCTTCTGAAGCAGGGTGTAGTGTAAATTTCGTAAATAATTGACAAAATATATTATAGGGTGTTATAATGAAATTTACTGATGACGCTCTTAGTAGAGCAAAAAAAATTAAGATAGTTGTTTTTGATGTAGATGGTACCCTTACTGACGGTAAAATCTACATGGGTTCTGCTGGTGAGCTTTGCAAGGCATTCAGCTGCCGTGATGGCATGGGTGTTACTTTGGCTCATAAGGCTGGGCTTAAAACAGCTATTATTACAGGCCGTACCTCTGAAATAGTAGCCAATCGTGCCAAGGAATTAAAAATTTCTGCTGTATGGCAGGGAATTTCTGACAAGCGGAAGGCATATCAGGAGCTGAAGGAAAGATTTCAGGTAACTGATGAGGAAATAGCCTATGCTGGCGATGATTTGAATGATTATCCTCTGCTGAAGATAGTGGGGCTTCCATGTGTGGTGGGAGATGCTATGCCAGAGGTGAAGGAAATTGCCAGATTAGAAGCTGATTCCAAGGGTGGCGATGGTGCTGTACGTGAAATTCTTGAGTTTATTATCAAGGCTCAGGGGCTTTGGGAGATGGCAACGGCGTCCTTTTTAGGAGAAGCGAAGAATGATTTTTGTGCACAGTAATTTTATGTAATCTATGGGGGATACACATGGTTTACAATATTTTGATGTTCATGAGCAAGATAACCTGCATGATGCCACATAGTCTGCTCCTTTCTTTGGGTAAGGTACTGGGCATTCTGTATTATCTGCTCATAAAAAAACAGCGAAACAGGGCAGTTACCCAGATGATGGAGTCCCTCAAAATCAGTCAGCCAGAAGCAGAAAAGCTGGTTAAGGAATCCTTCATCAACATGGGGCGGAACTTCTTTGAGGTTCTTTACATGCCAGCTCTGAATAAGGAAAATTTCAGCAAATACATTGAGATTGACCATTTGGAGCGTATGGAGGCTGCACTGGCTGAAAAGCATGGTGTTGTGGTGCTTACTGGTCATGTGGGAAATTGGGAGTGGCTATCTGCTTCCTTTACCATGAATGATATGCCAGTAACGGCTATTGCCAAGCCACAGCCTAATATGGATTATACCAATGCTCTTGATGATCTGAGAGCGGCTATTAACGTAGAGATATTTTCCCGTGGCACAAGCGAGCTTATTGCGGCAGCAAAGGCATTGAAGAAGGGGAAGATATTAGGCTTTTTATGCGATCAGGATGCAGGTCCGCATGGTGCTTTTATTGAATTTTTGGGCAAGACGGCATCTACTCCTATGGGAGCGGCTGTTTTTGCTAAAAAGTTTCATTCTCCTGTCCTGCCATGTTTTATTTTAAGACAGCCAGATGGTCATCATAAGGTAATTATCAAGGAACCGCTCCGCTATGAGGATACAGGTGATTCAGATAAGGATTTGTTTGATTTGACCTATAAGATGACTAAGATTTTGGAACAGGTTATTTTAGAAAATCCTACTCAGTGGCTATGGTTCCAGAAACGCTGGAATACACCGCCTGATCAGCAGAAACATCGTCATCATACGGTAAAGGCAGAGGTGGAGAAATGAGCAAGTATACAAAAGCCATAATAGCTGTAGTAGTAGCAGCCTTTGCAGGACTGACAGTATGGGCAGTAAATTCAGTACCTGATGCGCCTGATGATACAGCACCAGAACAGCATGTCATGACTTATGATGGCAATAAAATAACTGAAACCAAAGATGGCAAAGTTGTTTGGGAAATGACAGCTGACTCCATTGAGGTGGTAGCTGAAACTAAATTGGCAAGCATGAATAATGTAAAGTGCAAGTATTATACAGAAGATGGAAAAATAGCTTACCTTCATGGTGATAAAGCCGTTTACAATCAGGCTAATGATGATGTTGACTTGCTGGACAACGTAAAACTGCTCAGTACAGATGGCTATGTATTAAATTGCAATAAGGTTACATGGACTGCTAAGGAACAGAAGCTAACCCTAGACGGTGAGGTAAAGATGAAAAACATACCTCAGTGTGTGCAGGCTACTGGTGACACGATGGAAATAACTGAAAGCTTCAATGTGTTCAAGGTAAAGGGCAAGGCTCATATGGGCAAGAATTTGCCAGATATTGAAGTGAAGATTTTGGAAATTTCTGAGGCAGACAAGGCTGAATACGAAGCAAAGGTAAAGGAAGCCGAGCAGAAGCAGGCAAACGCACCTGTACCAGCCAAGCAGTAATTGGATGAAAGGAAATTATCATGGCAAATAAGAAAATAAATAGAGCGATATTGATGATGACCGCAGCCACCATGCTCATTAGCAGTGCAGTATGGGCGGCTCCTTCTGATGTGCCTCCAACACCACCGACACCACCTGCACCAAAGGCTTCAGACCCAGCAGAAAAGATACCGGCTTCACTTGATGCTGATGAAGTGGTATACGATATGCGCAGTGGTGTTATGACTGCTACTGGCAATGTGCTTATGACTCGTGGTACTGTCAAGGTAACTGGCAAGACTGCTCAGTATAATACAAAGACCAACGCAGGAAATGTGTTAGGTGATGTTATTGCCGTAGACAGGGATATGCGCCTGACAGCTGACACCTGTGTTACTGATGGCAATCACATGGTAGCACAGGGAAATATAGTGAGAGCTACTAAGGCTGATAAGACCTATACCGGTCCGAAGGTTGATTATTTCCAGAAGGAGGATTATATTCTGATGGAAAGTGGCGGTACTATTAATTCTACTGCTGGCGATGTATTTTCAGCTAACAGAATGGAAGGCTGGAATAAAATGAATTATGCCAAGGGTACAGGCAACGCTCATCTTGTAAGTGCAGTCAACAAGCTTGATGCAACAGGTGACGTGGTTGACTACTATGGCAAGAAACAGGGTTCTGCTGAGCCTGCTAAGGCTTATCTCACAGGTAATGCAGTGGCAGTTCAGGATAACAATACCCTGCGCAGTAACAGACTAGTAATTTACTTAGAGGATGAAAAGGCAAAAGCTGCCGAAGCAGAATAAGATAAAAATAACTTAGAGATTTGAGAGAAGATGGAGGGTGTCACTTGTATATCGAAGCAAAGAATCTGGTGAAGACCTTTAAACAGAGAAGTGTAGTAAATGATGTTTCGCTAAAGGTAAAAAAAGGGGAAATAGTAGGACTTCTCGGCCCTAATGGTGCTGGCAAGACTACAACATTCTATATGATAGTAGGACTGGAAAAGCCTACTAAGGGACATGTATATTTGTCAGATATTCCTATTGATGGTATGCCAATGTACAAAAGAGCACAGCTGGGTATCAGCTATCTTGCTCAGGAAGCCTCTATCTTCCGCAGTCTTACGGTAGTAGAGAATATTATGTCCATCCTTGAGACACTTCCTATCAGTAAAGAAGAACGGAATGCAAAACTTGAGGCCCTTTTAGAAGAATTCAGTATTGGTCACGTAAGAGAACGCAAGGGCACAGAGCTTTCAGGCGGTGAGAGAAGACGTGTGGAAATTGCCCGCTGTTTAGCCTTAGAGCCAAAGTTCATTCTTTTGGATGAGCCTTTTGCCGGTGTTGACCCATTGGCAGTAGCCGAAATTCAGGATAATATCCGTTATCTTCAGAAAAGGGGCATGGGTATTCTCATCACCGACCATAATGTCCGTGAAACTCTGAAAATTGTAGATAGAGCCTATATACTTAGCGAGGGCAAGATTTTGATTGAGGGTACCAGTGAGGAAGTCGCTACGGACCCAATTGCCAAGAAGCATTATCTGGGCGAAGACTTCTCCTTATAAGGCAGGTGCAAAAATGCGTATAAGAATATTAGACAAATACATATTTCTTGAAATCTGCAAGACCTTTGCCTTTGCGGTGTGTGCATTTACTGCTGTATTCGTAGGCTCAGGTACGCTTTTCCGCATAGCTCAGTACATTACAGAGTATGGTGCAGCTATATCCTCTGTTGTGAAGATTTTCGTATTCAGCTTGCCGGGAATTATTGTGTGGACATTCCCTATGTCCATGCTGTTAGCTGGTCTTATGACTACCAGCCGTCTTTCATCATCCAGTGAGATTACGGCTATGAAATCATGCGGTGTCAGCTTTTACCGTATTGCGGCACCAGCAGTACTCATGGGTATTCTGGTAAGCATATTTTCCATTAACTTTAATGAATATGTAGTTCCATGGTCAAATGAGGCATACACTCATGTTTTGGAATATGAGATAAAGGGCAGAACCTCTCCACAGTCTCAGGACCATGTCGTTATTAAGCAGGTAGAGAAGGGCACAATAAAGCGTTTGGTATATGCTCAGCACTTTGATGAGAACACCTCAACTATGCATCTTGTAACCATGCAGTCCTATGAAAATGGCGTTCTTCAGCAGGTAGAAAAAGCTGATACTGCTGTGTGGGCAGATAATGAATGGACCATGCACAATGGTGTTATTTATGACATGGGACAGGATGTAGATGAAAATGGCGAAAATACCAAGAGCGGTGTGCGTCATTCCCTGCAGTTTAATACACAGGTATTGCCAATCAACTCCAGTCCAGCTCAGATTACCCGCGAGCAGAAAAAGCCAGAGGAAATGAGTATGGAGGAGCTTAATGAGCAGATTGAGCTTCTGAAATCACAGTTTGTAAATACCAAGAAGCTGGAAACAGAGCTTTATCAGCGTGTAACCATTCCAGTAGCAAGTCTTGTATTCATACTTATTTCCGTACCATTAGGTATGCAGAATACCCGTCGCAGTTCTTCTGCCGGTTTTGCTACAAGTATAGTGATTATATTCGTATATTATGGTTTAATGACACTTTCCGGTGCATTAGGTCAGGGCGGTGTAGTTCATCCTGCAGTAGCCTGCTGGATACCTAATATAATCGGCGGTATAGTCGGCTGTTACCTCATGTGGCGTGCCGCTAGATAATTTTTGAAGGAGATGACTCCTATGTATGGTATATTTTTGATTATTGTGCTGGTAATTACAGGTGGAGCCATCGCTTTTATTGGTGACAAGCTGGGTTCAAAGGTCGGCAAGAAACGCCTGTCTATATTTGGCTTAAGACCGAAGCATACAAGTATACTGGTAACAATTATTACTGGTATTATGATTACAAGTACAACCCTTGGTATTATGTCAGTTGTTTCTGAAAATGTCCGTACTGCCCTTTTCGGTATGGAGAAATTAAATAAGGAAATGGCAGAAGCTAAGGAAGAAGTTGCAAACGCACAAAAAATGCTGGAGAAGGCAAAAGCAGACCAGGAAACAGCAGATAATGCTTTAAGCCAGGTAAAAAAAGATTTGAATGCATTGCAGGCACAAAAAGACGAGCTTGAAGAAAAGAATCAAATGCTTCAGGAAGGGAATGAGCTCTTAGAACAGGCTAAGGAGGAGCTGATGGAGCGTTATGACATACTTTCAGCGGCTAATGATGCATTGCTGGTGAGTCAGGCAGAGCTGAAGTCTGGTAATGAAAAGCTTCAGGGAGATAACGAAAAGCTGCACAGCGATAATGAAAAGCTTGCCGGAGAAAATTCACAGCTGGAATCCCGTAATAAGGTTTTGGGAGACAGCATGCAGATAATGCGTGAGGGTGAAATAGCCTTTCGGGCAGGTGAAACTTTAGCTAGTGCGGTAATTAAGGGAAACCGTTCTGAGGATGAAATCAAGAATGAGTTCCAAAAAATTATAGACATGGCTCAGCAGACTGCCTACATTAAGCTAAATCAGCGTGTAGGGACAGAAATTCCTGAGGAAGCGTGTCAGATTTGGATTTATCAGCCGGATTATGAAGCTGCAGTAAATCAGGTATCTAAGAATAATAGTGAATATGTAATCAGGGTTTTGGCGGCTGGCAATCTCATTCGTGGAGAAGCAATCCGAACCGTATTACAGGTGGAAAAGAATTTCCTTGTGTATGAGGATGGAGAGCTGGTACTCAGAGAATCCATCAAGCTGGAAGGAAAAAGCTCTGACGAAAGAGAAAAAGCAATTATTCAATTCCTGAAGGATGTAAATGATAAAGCTATCAAAAAGGGAATGCTTCCTGATACTCTTACTGGTGCAGTAGGTGTAATTGATGGAAATCAGATTTACAGTGCTATTCAGAAAATGGATTATACAGAAGGCATGGCTCTGCTGTCTGCTTATGCTAATGGCAGTGCTGATGTAAGAGGTCCTCTTAGAATACGACTGCAGGTAGGCTATTAAAAAGAAAAAATTTGAGTAACTGCTGGTTTGGTTGTATAATATTGATGTATGCGGCGAGGCTGGCAGTTGTTTTTTTTAATATAGGGAGGAACTCTATTGAATAAATATATAGCGGCTGTGGACCCCGGCAAGGATAAATGCGGTGTAGCGGTACTCGATATGTCGGGCGGAATAATTTATAGGGAAGTTGTCATGACTGACGATTTAATAAATATTTTGCAGTCTAAAAAGGATTTATACCATTATGATAAGCTTATTATAGGCAACGGTACTACAAGCGGCAGGGCTGGAGAAAAAATAAAAAATGTTTTATCAGATGTAGAAGTGATTGTTGTTGATGAATATAACACCACTCAGCTTGCCAAGCAGGAATACTGGAATTTATGTCCACCTAAGGGCTGGCGCAGGTTTTTTCCGTTGGGAATGCAGGTGCCGCCGGTGCCAGTTGATGATATAGTAGCGGTAATTTTAGGCAGGCGTTATCTGGAAGATATGAATTAAACTATTGACACATTCTGTACATTTGTTGTAGAATTGAAGTGTTTTAGAAAATAGAGAGGTGTTGTTCATGCCAAACTATGTGTTGACATTTGTGGCGGCTTTGATAGTATCCTTAGCTGTGACTCCACTGGTGATGAAGCTGGCGGAAGTGACTGGCGCGATGGATGCTCCAGATGCCCGTAAAGTGCATAAGAAGCCTATTCCGCGTATCGGTGGCATAGGAATATTTACGGCATTCATGATTTCCTTTATTGCCCTGACTGATTTTGATGCATTGGTTCCAGAGGTATCAAGAGGACTCATGGGACTGCTTATTGGTGCATCTATTATCGTACTGGTAGGCATTATTGATGATTACAAAAATCTTCCTGCAAAGGTAAAGCTTTTGGGACAGATTGGTGCGGCAGCAGTAGCGGTTATTCTTTTTGATGTGAGAATTGAATTTATTACCGATCCTTTCGGTGATTATTTCTATACCGAGTTTGCGGCTATCCCTATCACTATCTTTTGGATAGTAGGTCTTACCAATACCGTAAACCTCATTGATGGTCTTGACGGCTTGGCGGCTGGTGTCGCTACGTTGGCTTCCCTCACTATCTTTATGGTGGCAATGCAGGATCAGATAATGATAGTTGCTTCATTTACGGCGGCTTTAGCTGGTGCGGCTATCGGCTTTTTGTATTACAATTTCAATCCAGCCCGTATTTTCATGGGTGATACAGGAAGTATGTTTTTGGGCTATATGCTGGCAGGAATTTCCGTTATTGGCGCGGTAAAAAGTACTGCTACCATTGCTCTTATTGTTCCTGTTTTGGCTTTGGGGGTTCCAATTATGGATACTTCCTTTGCTATTATTCGCCGTTACCGTGGCGGTGTGCCTATATTTAAGCCGGATAAGGGACATCTTCATCACCGTCTTTTGGATATGGGCTTTACACAGCGTCAGGCGGTTCTTTTGATGTACGTTATCAGTGCCGTATTAGGTCTTAGTGCGGTAGTGCTGAATGAGGTTTCCGGCAAGGCGGCAATTGCTATTGTGGCTGCGGTGGTACTTTTGATTTTCATCGGTGCCAAGAAGCTGGGAATACTCCACTTAAAACAATAAATATTAATTACATGAAATAAATTTTTAAGGGATTCATACGGAGGTTTTACTTATGGCTAAAAAAATTAAGGTCATGACCGTTTTCGGAACTCGTCCAGAAGCTATTAAGATGGCTCCAGTGGTACTTGAATTGGGGAAATATCCTGATAAGATTCAGCCTGTAGTGGCAGTTACTGCTCAGCACAGGGAAATGCTTGATCAGGTGCTCAATCTGTTTAAGATTAAACCAGACCATGACCTTGACATTATGGCAGCAGGTCAGACTTTGTTTGATATTACTACCCGTGCCATGAATGGCTTAAATAAGGTATTGGAAGAAGAAAAGCCTGATATTGTGCTGGTGCATGGTGATACTACTACGACCTTTGCAGGTGCCTTAGCGGCATATTATCATCAGATTGATGTCGGTCATGTCGAGGCTGGACTTCGCACCCACAACATTTATTCTCCTTTCCCAGAGGAAATGAACCGCAAGCTGACAGGCTCTATTGCAGCTCTGCACTTTGCACCAACTTCCACCTCAGAAGCAAATCTGAAGGCAGAGAATGTCGACAGTGAAAGAATTTTCGTAACAGGCAACACCGTTATTGATGCACTGCAGAAAACAGCTAATGATGATTATGTATTTGAAAGCGAGCTTCTGCAGAATATAGATTATAAGAATAAGAGAGTAATCCTCGTGACAACCCATCGCCGTGAAAATCTCGGTGAGCCAATGCGCCATGTATATAAGGCACTCCGTCAGATTGTCGAGGAATTTGATGATGTAGAGGTAGTATTCCCAGTGCATAAGAATCCAAAGGTTCGTGAGGTAGTGGCTGAGGAATTAGGCGGACTCGATAAGGTACACCTGATTGACCCACTCGATTATGAGCCATTTGCAAATCTCATGCACCGTTCATATTTAATCCTTACTGATTCCGGTGGAGTTCAGGAGGAAGCACCTGCCCTCGGCAAGCCTGTACTGGTACTTCGTGATACTACTGAGCGTCCTGAGGCTGTTGCTGCTGGTACTGTTAAGCTTATCGGTACTGACAGGGATGTGGTTTACAAGGAGGCAGTTGAGCTTCTTACCAACAAGGAAGAATACAACCGCATGTCTGAGTCCGTAAATCCTTATGGTGATGGTCAGGCTTCAAGACGTATCATTGAGGCTATCCTTTATCATTACGGCCTTGCAGAGAATAAGCCAGATGCATTTGAGGCAAAGTGATTATGAAGCCGGCTTTGCAGATGGCTAAGGCATTTGCTTTGTTAAGTGGTATAGGTATATATTTTGCAGTTGTGGTCGGGATATGCGTTTATCTCGGAATGCTGGCGGATGATTATCTGTATTTAGATGGCAAGGGGCGGCTGCTGGGAATTTTGCTAGGGTTTCCGGTGGCTATTTACAGTACTTACCGTCAGCTGAAAAGCAACGCTCTGTAGTTTTTGTTAAAAACTTGGGGTTATGTTTTCCATAAATAAATTTTATGATATTTTTGGTACTTAAATCACTAACAATTATTGACATACTGTGTTATAATATTATGGTATGCAAATTTTTTTTGTTAATAATATGTTGTGAAAATTCATAACATTTATTAAATAAAGTATTCAGCGACGGCGAATTTCGCCGGAGGAGGAATATGTGAAGGAAATCCTGTTGACACAATCACGCACGTTCATAAAGCTGTTAGTGGCTTTTACGGCAATCATCGTCATTTCATTAGTTCAGGCAGGACAGCTTTACCTTATCGGTGGAGTAGTGGCTGGCTATCTGACGGGGCTTGCATGGTATGGCCTTATGCTGGGCAGACTGATGCGCAGTTCCGGCATGACAGTTGAACAAGCGAAAAGGCAGATGGTGGTAGGCATGGTGCTGAGGATTTTGATATTAGCGGCAGTTCTTGCTGGTGCAATTCAAATTTCCTTTGATATGTTTATTGTCGTCTTTGGCAGTTTTGCTCTTGTTTATCTGCTGGTATTTGTCCTGCTATTAGTGACAAGCTATAACGACTAAGAGATGTCCCCCACTTCTATAAGTGGCGGGTACCTTATTCT